>CAYGHZ010000058.1:0-10888 GCA_964349635.1 uncultured Candidatus Marinamargulisbacteria bacterium | reverse complement strand
TCCTGGAACTCCGTGATCAACTTGACGGGTGCTCAAGGGATTCAAGGGCCTCAGGGTCCGCAAGGTGTTGCCGGTACAAATGGAACGAATGGGGTGAATGGGGAACAAGGTCCGGCAGGTCCGTTGTTAACCGGGAATCTGGTGGGTTATGTTTCTCTGTTCGACGTAAGTGGCAATGCGCAAGCAAGCAACGCGGGAGTCACCGTTAAGCTTCAAAGCTCCTCGACATTCACCATTGCTTCAACGCTGGCTCAAGAATTGACCGCAACGACGAATGCAGCCGGCGGATTCAAAATAACCGGTATCCAAACAGGAACCTATACCCTGAAATTTACAAAATCGGGTTATGGCGAGGTTTACCTCTACAATTTCCACTTTGTAGGCGACGGCGATATCCCGCTTTCCAATCTTGTAAACGTAAGTCGTGTCGGCTTGTCACAGAAAGCGGACTTTGATATGGCCCAAGGAAGTTTGAATCTGTCTGCTCCAGGGTCCTACAGTTTGGTGGGCACAGTAAATGTGGGAGTTCCTTATAGTCGGATGTTACGGGTGTTTGTAGGGCTGGACAACCAAGTCAGCAAGGATAACTATCTATTTACGTTTCTTAGCTCATTTCAGCAAAATGGAAGCCCAGTTAGATTTAATATTTCAACTGTTATGAACGGCATGATAACGCCTTTGATTAATCCTAGGACGCAATACTATGCGGTTGTTTACACTAGTCCTTATGTGCAAGAAAGCGATCGCTTTAACTCTGATTCAGACATGGTTTTCAGCATTACTGGGCCATCCGCGTACCTTGATCCCGCCACCGGCAGGTATAGGTTTACCGCGCTGGGTTCGGTGAAATCGGATGTGGTTGCGATTCCGGTAAGTCTTGTTAATTAGTTATTTTTGAAACAAATTGTAAAAATCTCCCGATAACTATCTAGATTCAAATCACCTTAGATAGTTATCGGGAGTAAAAAAATGATGATTGCGATGAAAATTCTGGCTTTTTCTCATGAGTGTATTGTTACGTTTGAAGAATTCGACCAGTTTTCCGGAAGTCCGATCCCAATGCAATTGAAAGGCGGCGCCGCTGCTCCCGTCTGGAGTTACGATTCGTTAGGGATTGTTGCCAATATTGGAACGTTTGTCGCCGGCGTAATTGGCACTACCTTGAATTCTATTCAAAATGAAAGCCAAAAGAGTTTTTATGGAATGGCAGGGTTTGCCGCCGGGGGAGTTGTCGGGGTGGGAGTCCAACGTGTTTTAAACAGAGTAGCGCCAAGCTCTGTTGCAAAGAGATGGTTTAATTTTGGAATACCGGCCTGTATGGCGGCTGGCGCTGTCGCCGGTTCATTGATTGAATTTTTTAGGTTTCGCGAATGTGACGACTTGCCGTCAGCCCAGCGTAGATATGAACATCCCGGCCACGTGTATTATTCCGTTCCCAATGGAGAGCGAGTTTCCGGGGCGTTTGCGAAAGATCATGTCTGCATCGGGGCTGTTCCGCACGCCGAGGGCACACTCTCCTTTGGAAATGCCTCGGTAGCTGTTCAAAATGGCTTAATGAATGGTGCTTACGAGGCCTGCCTGATTTCGGACGGAAGAGTTGTTTCATCTATCATGCGGAACCAGTTTGCTCCATTGGTAGATAAAAATCCTACGATTTTTGATTCTGCGGAGTTTGTGGCGGTGGGGAACGGTGGTTTGAAATTTGAGTTTTTGGGGGATTGTCTGGTGGCCAAAAGATAGCGCGCGCAACAAACTGATCATATCTTTCGATAACTGCTGAGAACTAAATTTTTCCGGGAGGGAATATAGTTATGGCAGCATTATCGCAATCTTCTAGGAATCTGACGCGGCAGGTACCCAATTCTCCCGTCAGAGCTTATACCGCACCAAGTTTTAATCTCCCCTCAACACAACGTTTGAAGGGTGGCTCCGGCAGTCCCGAGAATAGCCAGAGGCCGCCCATTGCGCATATAGTTCCAATAGCACCTCCGGCTCCGGTGCTGGCGCCACCGGTCGTAGCTGCTCCACGTCCAACCAATCATAAAACCTATGTAACGATCGCCGGATTGAGCGCCACTTGCGTCACGTTGATCTCGATCGCAGGATCGATGTTGGGTGGAGCGATTTCAGCGGAGGCTGCGGCAACCGCTGGCATGATTGTTATTCCTGGTGGAATTTTGCTGACTTGTTTGGCCAGATTGTGCGTAAAGCGATAGGGTCATAAAAATGAATACACCTGCTCTTCCGTCACCAAGATATCCATTCGCACATCGTGACTAGCACGGGGTAGGGGGGTCGGTGAAATCTGGCAATAAAAGCAGACGCCGATTTTTAGCCCCGCGCTTTTTTCAAGCAGCCGATCATACGTCCCCTTCCCAAACCCAATCCGATGCCCCAACTTATCAAACACAATCCCAGGCACAATCCACGCATCAAAATCACGAGTCGTTAATTCATCCGGTTTTTGGCTCAGGATGTGAATCTTTGCGCGCGACCCTTCTATAAACCTTCGAATATCGACTTCGGAAGGGAATGCCTCATAGCAGGCGATTTCTTTGCAATAAGCCAACGCAGGCAAATGCAAAAGACCATTACAAATTTCCCGACTCTTTTCAGCGCGATGCGCGGGCAACAACGCCTTGCGTAGAGCAAGATACTCACCGCGAAGCGATTGCTTCACAAGAGAGAAGCCACCATCTCCCCAATCTCCTCAGTCGAAAACCCCATCTTCCCCGCCGCCATCGATTTCATCTTCTTAAATACCTGCTGCATCGCGGCGTCGATCCTATTCGCAGCATCAATTTCCCCCAAATGCCGCAACATCAACTGCGCCGACCCGATAGAGGCCATCGGATTGATCTGATTAAGGCCCGTGAAGGCCGGGGCCGTCCCTCCGATAGGCTCAAACATACTCACCCCTTCGGGATTAATGTTCCCGCCGGGAGCCACACCCATGCCGCCCTGAGTTACCGCCGCCAAGTCGGTGATGATATCCCCAAACATATTTTCGGTGACGATTACGTCAAATCTTTCCGGGCATTCGATCATATAAATACAACATGCATCGACATGAATATAATCGGTCTCAATATTCGGGAATTCTTTGCCAATTTCATCAAAGGTGCGTTGCCACAGGCCAAATACATAGGTTAATACGTTTGTTTTGCCCACCAAGGTCACTTTTCGTTTTGCTTGTTTAAAAGCATAACGAACGCAGCGTTCCACCTGATGCCGGGTGTAGTGCATAATTTGCGTCGCGCTTTCGTGCGGCGTGCCTTCCATCGAAAGGCCTCCCATCCCTGAATACAGCCCGCCGGTATTTTCGCGCACGACCAAATAATTAATGTCTTTTGGCCCTTTGTTTTTGATAGGGCTTTCGACGTTTTCATAGAGTTTTACCGGGCGCAAATTAATATACTGATCCAACCCAAATCGAAGTTTTAGCAAAATCCCTTTTTCCAAAATTCCCGGCTTAATTTTGGGATCCCCAATCGCTCCAAACAAAATGGCGTCGAATTTTTTTAGGCCGTTCAATTCGTCGTCGGACAGCAGTTCTCCGGTGCGCAAATAGCGCTCAGCCGTATAGTCGAGCGGCGTCAATTCCAGCGGAACTCCCGTTGCTTTAAGAACCTTTACCGCTTGAGCAACAACTTCCGGGCCGGTGCCATCTCCGCCTATGACTGCAATTTTATACATTGTTTTAGATTGTATCTTTAAATTGAAAAATCTTGCAATTTTCTTGCAGCAGCGCAGGGGGCGAGGGAAATCACAACATCGCCTTCACCCTCTTAGAAGACCGAGAATGCAACATCTTATTCACCGCTGCCAAATAGGCCTTGGCGGATGCGACCAATACGTCTAAATCCGCCCCCCGGCCGGTGAAGATGCGATCGCTCTCTTGGATACGCACGGTGACTTCACCAAGCGCATCGGTGCCGCCGGTGACAGAATGAATAGAAAAATCAACCAAATTAACGGACTCTCCAATTAATTCATCTATCGTTTTGTAGATCGCGTCTACCGGCCCCGCGCCCATATCCGAATGCTCGATCATCTTGCCTTGTTTCAATAATTGCACCGTTGCTGTCGGGCGCGTCGTATTTCCTGCCACGATCTGAACATACTTCAACGAATAAATTTCAGGCGCATGATACACCTCGTCCGCCACAATCGATTCGATGTCTTTGTCACCGACAATCTTTTTCTGATCTGCCAATAACTTGAATCGCTCAAAGGCCTTATTTAAATCTTCGGGAGACAATTCATATCCCAATTCTTTCAATTTTCCCGAAAAGGCATGACGACCGGAATGTTTGCCCAAGACTAACTTGGTCTCCACCAATCCGACCATTTCAGGATCCATAATCTCGTAAGTTCGTCGCGCTTTTAACATACCGTCTTGGTGGATGCCTGCCTCATGAGCGAAGGCATTAGCGCCAACAATAGCTTTGTTGGCTTGTACAAATGAACCCGTGATATTGGAGACCAATCGCGACGTCTTCATGATTTCAGAGGTAACAATGTTGGTTTTGCAGTTGAACACGTCTTGACGCGTCCGAATGGCCATCACGACTTCTTCCAACGCGGTATTTCCGGCTCGTTCGCCAATCCCGTTAATGGTGCATTCGATTTGAGTCGCGCCGTTTAACACCCCTGCCAAGCTATTGGCAGTGGCCAGGCCCAAATCGTTATGGCAGTGAACCGACACGTCCACTTTATCGATCCCCTTTACATTTTCCATTAAGAAACGGATTAAATCGCCAAATTCTTCCGGCGTTTGATAACCAACGGTATCCGGAATATTCAATGTGGTCGCGCCTGCTTTGATAGCGCCGTTCAATACTTTCACCAAAAACTCACGTTCAGACCGGCCGGCGTCTTCACAAGAAAATTCGACATCTTTTACAAACGTCTTGGCATATTTCACCGATGAAATGGCTAATTCGAAGACTTTGTCGGGTGTCATTTTCAGTTTGTGTTTCATATGAATAGGAGAGGTGGCGATAAACGTGTGAATCCGTTTATGTTTTGCTTTTGCGATCGAATCTGCGGCGGCTTTGATATCGTCTTTCACGGCGCGGCATAAACTACACACAATCGAGTTTTTTACTTTTTTGGCGATCAATTCAATCGATTCGAAGTCGCCTTTGGAGCTAATGGCAAATCCGGCTTCTATTATATCCACGCCCAATTTTTCCAATTGCAGCGCAATTTCCAATTTTTCTTCTTTGTTCATGGAACAACCCGGCGATTGTTCGCCGTCGCGCAACGTCGTATCAAAAATTTTTATAGTTTTGGCCATAAATGAACCTCCGTAAGATTAAGAATAACAATAATGAAATAGTTTTGGAAAAGAAAAGTTATCAACTTTACAATAGGTCTGATTCTTGCACTAGTTTTTATCGATGAAAAAAATTATGGCTATTGATATAAGCGACGAAGAAATTATAGCTCAATGCTTTACGCCGCCCCCGGTCGATACGTCGATCGATCGATTTGTTGCTGAATTTAATGATAGAAATCCCAAAGCCGTTGTGTTGGCCGTTGTTGGTCGCCCTCGGCTCAAGTCTCCTCCTGTCGATTTGCGACATCTGCAAATTAAGTCTCTTGATGAATTGGGGTATGAGAAGATTGAGCAACTGGCCTCAAAAATTGAGAACATGCGAGTCGCAAGAGGCCGCATTTGCGAGCCTCTTTTCAGTTCGGTGTCTCGAGAGTTAAAGCGGGTTTCCGTAGAATTGGCGGAAGCATTGGGCAGTGGTGGGGAAAAACAAGTTTCGGCTTGGAGCCGGTTTGCAGGGGTAGTTAGCCTATCGAAGGCTGCTTTAAGTCAATTGAGCCTGACTAACGAGCATCAATTGGCGCTTACCACTTTTTTAAATGAGATTGCCAAATTAGCGTCTGCTGATAGTATGTAATTACGCCAATGAAACTCGTCTCCTGGAACGTCAACGGCATCCGCGCCTGCGTTAACAAAGGCCATTTCCTCGAATATCTTCAGTCCGAGGAGCCGGATGTTATTGGCATTCAAGAAATCAAAGCTATGCCGGATCAATTGGAAGAACGCGTTCTAAATCCCTCCGGCTATTATTCGATTTGGCATTCCGCCCAGAAAAAAGGCTACAGCGGCGTCGCTATTTTCACTAAGCAAAAGCCCAAGATGGTTCTGGAAGGCTTTGGTGTCGACAAATTCGATAACGAAGGCCGCGCAGTCATTGCGGAATACGATAATTTCGTTTTTGTGAATTGCTATTTCCCCAACGGAAAACGAGACGAAGAACGCCTTCTCTATAAATTAGATTTTTATAAAGCGATTTTTGATTTTTGCAATGACCTCAGATCCCGTGGCAAAAATATTGTGATTGTCGGCGACTACAATACCGCCCACAAAGAAATTGATCTGGCGCGTCCCAAAGAAAACGAAAAAGTCTCCGGCTTTTTGCCGATTGAACGCCAATGGCTGGACAAAATTATTGATGAATTCGGCTATGTCGACACGTTCCGTCAATTTAATAAGGAGCCCAAACAATATACATGGTGGGATCAGGTTACCCGAGCCCGAGATCGAAACGTAGGGTGGAGAATCGACTATGTGTTCGTGAATAAAGAATTTATGCCGAAGGTCAAATCAGCCTTTATTCATCAGAATATTATGGGGTCGGATCATTGTCCGGTAGGCATTACGCTTTAGATATATATAACGTATTGGTTCTAAAGTTCCCCGGAGCAAGAACTTTTTTATTGCACGACAACCCCTTTCAACTGTTGGTCGCTACAATTTTATCTGCTCAGTGCACAGATGCGCGGGTCAACCTGGTAACCCCCAAGCTCTTTAAACAATTTCCCGATGCTCCCGCTTTTGCAAACGCTGATGAAGATGATATTCAACAGGCTATAAAATCCATTAATTTCTTTCGGAATAAAGCTAAGAATATTAAAAAAATGGCGCAGTCTTTGATCGAAAATCATAATGCCGTCGTCCCCAATAGGCTAAGTGATCTGACCGCGCTGAGCGGGGTAGGGCGCAAGACCGCAAACGTCGTGCTGGGTCAGGCGTTTGATCAGCCTGGCATTACGGTAGATACGCATGTGCGGCGATTGACGCGGCGCATGGGGTTTACAAAAAATAACGATCCTGTCAAAATCGAGCACGATTTGATGAAGCTTTGGCCCAAGGAAATTTGGACGCCGTTTTCAAGCGTTCTCATTCTTCACGGTCGAACCACTTGCAAGTCACAAAATCCTCGGTGCAACGTTTGCGAAGTTGCGCAATTCTGCCCCAAAATAGGAGTATAGTCAGATGAAAAAAGGTAGTCTTGAAGTCGAATTACGGTCCGACCTCGGCAAAAACAAAGTTAAAAAGATAAAAGAAAAGGGCTTGGTTCCGGGTATCGTGTATGGTGAAAACAAAGAAAATATTCCGGTAATATTTGATCCTCGGTTTTTGCAAAAGCTTTATCGCGGACTTTATGGGTCTAACCTTATTATTAACCTCAAAATTAAGAACGATAAGCAAACCACAGAAGAAAACGTGGTTGCATATGATATTTCTCGCGATGCGCTGAGCCAAAAAATTATTCACGTCGACTTTTTACGGTTGAATATGGAAAAGCCTTTACATACCCACGTTCCATTAATTCTTAAAGGAAATGCGCCCGGAACAAAATTGGGTGGTATTCTGATCCAAAAATTGAGCCAGTTAGATATTCGTTGCCTGCCGGATTTGATTCCTGAAATGATTGAAGTCGATATTTCCAACTTGGGTCTGGATGATGCAATTAAAGCTCGGGACTTGGAGTTGGATGAACGCATAGAAGTCCTGACAAACTCTGACAGCACTATTGTTCAGGTTGAGATCCCTAAGAAGGCTGAAGAAGAAACACCTGTGGCGGCGGCGGCGGAAGGTGAAGTGGCAGCCTCGGCGGAAGGCGAGAAGAAAGCAGAAGCCGGAGCTGAAAAAGGCGATAAGAAACAAGAGAAACAAGAAAAGCCGGGTAAGAAATAGAATTGACTGCCTTGGCTCAAGTCAATACGCTCGAAAAAAAACATCTACTAACCACAGAATCCTTTTCTAAAGACGACCTTTCATTGATTTTGGACGTAACCGGCTCGATGGAACGGTCGATAGCCGAAAAGAAAAAGCTGAAACTCTTAGACGACAAGATTTTAGCAACGTTGTTTTTTGAGCCTAGTACCCGGACGCGCCTTTCCTTTGAAACCGCAATGCTCAGGTTGGGTGGGCAGGTCATTACGATTGAGCAGGGAGAGGCGTCTTCGATTGCCAAAGGCGAGACCCTGGAAGACATGGGCGCGGTGGTAAGCCGGTACGCCGACATTATTGCAATGCGTCATCCCAAGGCGCATTCAGTGGAAAAATTTTCGACTTTTTCCAAGGTTCCCGTTATCAACGCGGGCGACGGCCCCAATCAACATCCGACCCAAGCGTTGCTCGATTTGTATACAATCTTTAGTGAGCAGGGAAAATTGGATGGCCTGACCATCGGAATGATTGGGGATCTTAAGTATGGCAGAACCGTGCATTCCCTGGCTTCCATTCTCGAGCATTATAAAATTAATTTTGTTTTTATTAGTCCTGAAGAATTACAAATGCCCCGCGAACTGGTGCTTCGATTGAAAGACAAAGGATGTACGGTAAAGGAAACAAGCCGTCTGGACGAGGTTATTTCCGATTTGGATATTTTATATGTGACCCGCGTTCAGGTAGAACGCTTTACCGACGCAAAAAAATATTCGGGGATTATTAAATACCAACTAACAAAAAAAGCCTTGGAAAAAGCCAAGGACAATCTCGATATTATGCATCCGCTTCCGCGTGTTGATGAAATTTTGCCGGAGATTGACTATGATCCAAAAGCAAAATATTTTAAGCAAGTGGAAAACGGCGTTTATCTTCGGATGGCGCTATTGAGCCTAATTCTCGGAAGGAGCAATAATTAATGATTACCGCCAATTCGCCAGAAGATATTTTAGAAATCATCTCAAGTGAGCAGGTAAGAGTGATTGATCTTCGATTTATGGACTTTCCGGGGTTGTGGCAGCATTTTTCAGTCCCGGCAAGCGCGATTGATCGCAATTCTTTCGACGTGGGTCTGGGATTCGACGGATCCAGTATTCGCGGATGGCAAGCAATTAACGAATCCGATATGTTGGTGAAACCGGTTCCCGAAACCGCGTTTATCGATCCCTTTCGAGAAGCAAAAACATTGGTAATCAACTGTAATGTATGCGATCCCATTTCAGGCGAGGATTATAGCCGTTGCCCACGCAATATCGCCCGCAAGGCAGAGGCTTATCTTAACACTACGGGGCTCGGCGACGTTGCCTACTTTGGCCCAGAAGCGGAATTTTTTATTTTTGACGATATACGATTTGATCAAAATGAGCATGAAGGGTATTACCACATCGATTCGGACGAGGGTCGTTGGAATTCCGGTCGTGTAGAGTCTCCCAATTTAGGGTACAAGCCACGATTAAAAGAGGGATATTTCCCTGTTCCTCCAACGGACAAGCAACAGGACATTCGAAGTGAGATGATGTTGCTTTTAGAATCGATTGGAATTCAGATCGAGGCGCAACATCATGAGGTCGCCACCGGCGGTCAGGCCGAAATCGACATGCGTTTTGCGCCGCTCGTTAAGATGGCCGACAACATGCTGAAATATAAATATGTGATTAAGAACGTGGCGCATCGTCGCGGCAAAACCGTGACGTTTATGCCAAAACCTCTTTACGGAGACAACGGAAGCGGGATGCACGTTCATCTTTCAATTTGGAAAGGCGGCAAAAATCTATTTGCCGGTGACGGATATGCGGGGATGAGCAAGATGGCAATGCACGCTATTGGCGGCGTACTGAAACACGCGCCGGCGTTATTAGCTTTGACCAGCCCTACGACCAATAGCTACAAGCGATTGGTACCGGGGTACGAGGCTCCCGTAAATTTGGCCTATTCCAAGCGCAATCGCAGCGCCGCTGTTCGTATTCCGATGTATCACAGCTCGGAAAAAGCGAAACGGTTCGAATTCCGCTGCCCTGATCCTAGCTGCAATCCCTACCTGGCCATGTCAGCCATATTAATGGCAGCGATTGACGGAATTAACAACAAGATCGATCCGGGCCAACCGATGGATAAGGATATTTATGAATTGCCCGAAGAAGAACTAGCACGTATTCCAAAAGCGCCCGGTTCACTGCGCGAAGCGTTGGCAGCCTTACAGAAGGATCACGGATTCTTACTTAAAGGGGGCGTGTTTACCGAGGACGTTATCGAAACGTGGATTAATTACAAGCTAAAATATGAAGTCGAGCAGGTTGAATTGAGACCTCATCCGTGGGAGTTTGCCCTTTACTATGATATCTAGCATGACGCGAACGGAGTTATTAAAATCAATAAAAAATGCGGCCTATTTGACCGGCGAATTCATCACCCGCGCAGGCAAGAAAACCAATTTTTATGTTGATAAGTATTTATTTTCAACCCGTCCGGAAATATTGGATGCCGTGACGGACGAGCTAGTTCCTCTGTTTCCCGATTCATCACGTTACGATCGTATCGCAGCCCCCGAGCTTGGAGCCGTACCATTGGCAGCTGTTTTGTCAGTTAAGCTTGGGAAACCGTTTATCATCATTAAAAAAGAGGCAAAGGGATATGGCACTAATCGAAGAATTGAGGGTAAATATCACGCCGGCGAGAGGGTCGTGTTGTTGGAAGACGTCCTAAGTACCGGCGGGACGGTGCTAAAGTCTTGCGATGTTCTCGATTTGGAGAAATTGCCGGTCGTTGGCGTTGTTGGCGTTATCAACAGAAACGAAGGAGCCGACGAGCAGATCGCTGCTCGTGGCCTTTCGCTTCGATCTCTATTTTCTA
>CAYGHZ010000057.1:0-11044 GCA_964349635.1 uncultured Candidatus Marinamargulisbacteria bacterium | reverse complement strand
AATTTCGGTGAGGTCGATCGGCGAATGGGGGATGCCGTAAATAAGCGTCCGCACGTACTCGCGATTGGGCAGGGCAGATTTGATCGACTGCATAAAACGCCCCTTCATTCCGGACGCCAAATAAGCATCGATTGCGTCGTTGCCTACAAAGCAGCGCAGTAGTTCCGTTTGTTTTTTTTCAGGGAAAAAAAGGACGGTCGGTTCGCTGATAATAATGGGAGTGTCGGCAATAGCGCAGATGACGGAATTGCTGGTACCGAAATCTAGGCCGCATTGGATTTTCACAAGGGTATTCTATTTTTTTAGCCTAGGAAACCCCTCGTCCAACATATCGTTCCAGGCTGCCAACGTCGCGCCCTGTTCTTTTTTTAGTTTGGACGAATCGCCGATGATCTCGATCGAGAGGATTTTGTCGCCTTGTTCGATGGCGTCGACGATGTCTTGATCGGCATCGGAGACGACGTGACCGAACACGGTGTGATTGCCATCCAGCCACGGAGTGGCGACATGGGTAATAAAAAATTGGCTGCCGTTGGTTCCGGGGCCGGCGTTGGCCATGGATAATACGCCGGGCTTATCGTGTCGAAGTTCAGGGGTGCATTCGTCTTCGAATTGATACCCTGGTCCCCCGGTTCCGGCGCCGAGAGGGCAACCGCCTTGGATCATAAAATTATCGATGACGCGATGAAACGACAAATTGTCGTAATAGCCGCGTTCGGATAAATTAATAAAATTGGCGACGGTCATCGGAGTGAGCTTGTCTGTCAGTGATAGGCGAATCTCGCCTTTGTTGGTCTTGATCAACGCTTGTAATGGATGTTTTGTCATAGGGTTTGGATTTTATCGTTTAAATTAAGGCTCATCAAGAATTTTGCGACTTTTTGAGTTAAAATAAAAACAAAGGAGGAATACTATGAAACTATTCTCACGGTTAAATCAATACGGTGATTGGGGGCTTTTGATCTTGCGTGTGGGTATTGCGGTCATCTTTGTTGCGCATGGTGTCTTGAAATTTGGAACGTGGCATATGCAACCGTCCGAAACGCTTCCCGCCGGGATGCTCGTGATATTAAAAATCCTTTCGATTGCGGAACCGCTGGGCGCGCTTTCGATGATTGCCGGGTTTTTGACACCGTTGGCGGCGATTGGCATGAGCGTTTTGATGATTGGCGTTATTAATATGAAAATTAACATGATGCACGTCGGGTTTATCGAAATGCAGGGTAAAGGCACCGGATGGGAATTTGATTTCATTATTTTGTGTGTAACGTTGTGCATTTTAATCACCGGCCCGGGGAAAATTTCTTTGGAGCATTTTCTTAGAAAAAAATAGGATCTTTTAGTGGCAGGAATAAACCCGGTTACGCCGTTTCAGGTTGGCGATAGCACGTTTTTTACCCGTTTTGTAGAACCGGAACCTCCGGAGGACGAGACCGCCGAATCTCCCGCCGGAGTTTCCGCGTTTATCGATATCTTAGAAAAAGAAGCGAAGGCCGTGGAAGACGCTTTTAAAGCGGACGAGCCTCTGCCTTCCCCCGAACCGATTGTTGTGCCCACTACGCCGCTTGAACAGCTTGACGTAACGCCGCTGACCGAAGAAGTGATCGAGACTCCGGCTCCGGTTCCCGTTGAGGCAGTTCCAGTGGTTCCCGAAGTTCCTGTAGTCTTGGCCGCAGCGGAGGTGTCTCAGGTTCAGATTGAGCCGGTCATTCCGCCGCTGCAACCCCCCGCGCCGTTTAGCGTTCCGCCCGCACCCAGACCGGGCCCGACGCCTCAGACGGTTATCCCCCAAATTTTGGATCCCCGAACGATGCCGTTTCTTACCTATTGGATGTTTGCCCAACCCAACCGAAATCCCGATCTGTTGTTGGGACTGCCTTCTTTTCAAATTCAGATTCGTAATGCGGAACGGATAGCGGCTATTAATGAAGAGCAACCAAAAAAGCCGGACTTTACCCGCGAATTTCGTTTCGAAGAATCGTTAGGGCATCTCACGTTGCCGGAAGCGTTGATTTACAACGAATATTATAACCAGCGCCTTCCCAAACAGTCGTTTTACGCATCGTTGGATGCGGAGACGATGGATCCGCTGATTTTGGTCTTCAAGATTTGGGAAAGCGGAAAAGTGTTTAAGCGTTGGGAGATTACCTACGATCCGAATTTGCTGAGCAGTGAAATTAAGAGCGAAGGAGTGGTGGTGGGGATTGTGCGTTACATTGTAAAAGGCGGCGGTTCGGTAGAAATTGTCGGCGAATATGAAAAAAAGACGCTTGGCGAACAAGCGACGGAGATGGCCTCCAGCCACTTGGGGTATCACGACATCTGGCGATCGGAATCAGTGACTCCGTCTCCGACGCCGCATCTTTTTTTAACGACAAAACACGTTGAAATCGGGCCGTATGAAGGCCGCGTGAAACTTATTTTTAGCCGGTATGTGTTGACGCCGATTGGGGGACAGATGGCGTTTCGGTATCGTACAGCCTAGTCGAAAAATCGCAGTAACAATGCGGCGCGGTGCGCATCGTCGCTGATTTTGGTCGCGGTTTTCATGCCATGAAAAATCCGTTTCGGACGCTCATCCACGATGTAGCCGGTTCCTGCAACAGCAGGTAATTCTTCAATAATTTTGAATGGCCCCAATTTATCGTTTTCGGAATGGAAAAGTTGCATATTTCCGCCCTCAATCCCGGAGCAACTTATCAGGACAGTCGCCAAATATTTGATATGGCGCAAGCGCCAAAATTGGCTGTCGCGATGCGGGTTGAATTCAAAGGGGAAGACGTCAGTCTGGATCAATTTTACTTCTACTTTTTTAAGCGTAGGATCATCGATATCGGCCAAGAACTGCCGCAAAATTTGTTGAATTGATTCGCAGTTTAACAGTGTGGGGTCGGTATTGGTTTTCTTTTCGGTGGTGGTGGTTTTGGATTTTTGCTCGTCGTATTTTAGCTGATAAACGCCGTCTTTAAAGGAGATTTTGTAGTGGCAAATCGCAAAGCGACTGTCCCGATGAATTTCGTTTTTGTAGGTCACGCGATTGTCTTCAAGCGCCGAGAGTTTCTCTTCCAGGGCCGGAAGATAGGGCAGATAATGTTTGGGATTGATGATTTGGTAGCTCATTGCGTTAACGGTATCCGAAAACCGTGAAATCATGAATTAATTTTTTCCGATAAATTGATATGCATGTCCGGGCTATTTTATTAAAAACATTTTTTAACGCGGCGGGACTTTCACGACGGGTTGTCAAACGCCAGGCGGTGCAATTTGGTCGGGTGTTAACGGACCAAAAACTTTGGACTGATCGTCGGCCTCTCTACTTTGTTCCGATGCCGGTTCGAATCGAGGCTAAAAAACTGGTGCTTGAGCAATCTTTCGATCCGGTCTATCGGCATGCGCCTACGGTTTTTGAAGTGCTGCATTGGGGTGATTTTTCCGTGCTTCGAGATGCCGTTTTGCACAGCGGATCTGTTTTAAATCCGGACCCGAATCCGAAATCATTTGTCTGCTACTTTCGCCGCGAAACGGCGGCCGGGGATGTGTCTCCGCATACGGATGGGGACGAATTTGCGTACACCATCCGGGTTCCTTTAAAGCCTGCGTTTAACGCCAAGTTGGTATTGCATCCCTCCAATCAGACATTTAGCGACGATCAGGTCGTGATTATGGACAGCCACATCGGTCATTCGGTAAAACAGACTCAGCCTTTATTTTTTGGGAGTTCGGAACGGCTGACGCTATTGATGTTGTCGAAAAAGAATAGTTAATCGACCGGCGGCTTTCGCTGTTCTTTTTTTGACGATTGGTGTTTTTTGTTGGCTAACATTTTTTCTTTGGCGCGTTTGCTGCGTTTTCGTTTTTGACGGCGGATTTTTTCGATGCGTTGATTTTCTTCGCTTTGTTTTCCTAGGATTTTATTTTCTATTTTCTCGACTAATAATTGGCGGGCGATATATCGATTTAACAACTGTTGCCGAGATTCCTGGCATTTTACTTCGATTCCGGTCGGGCCGTGTTTCAGGCGCACGCAGGTAGCGACCTTGTTAACGTTTTGGCCGCCTTTGCCGCCGGAGTGAATAAATGTTTCCGCAATATCTTGCTCCAAGATTCCCAGGTCTTTCATTTTGGCGTAGAGAGCAGCGGTTTTTTGAGGGCTAACGCCGAAATTTATCATTGGGAACTTTTTGGTTGACGACGCCTTGCATCATATTGATTATTCTTTCTCGCCTAATTGCGTTGCCTGGTCCTTGCTCTATATGGATCGATATTATTTCCAAAAAATAAGGATCGGCAAGAAATTTTTTGAAGTTATTTCTTAGGTAAGTTTTGACGTTTTGGGAACCGGATCGAAGTTTTTCAAAATCGATAGTTCCGTCCAATACCGTCAATATGTCTTCGAGATCGGGGCTTCCAATATAATCTTTGTTTCCTCTTGCTTTAAAGGCTTCGAGTTTAGAAGCTAAAAAATAAGGGTGTGAAAATAGCGCGATTGAACAGTCTTTGGTATGAGGCAATGTTACCCAAATTGGATTTCGGATTCCTTCGGAATACCAGATATTGGAAAATCCGATGATTTTTTCATCGGTAGGCATGGCGTCCACGGTAATGTCTTTGAATATCCACCGGCAAATAGGGGCATCTTTCCTAATATCGTTTTTAAAACCTTTTTGACGCAATTTTTCCTCGAATTTGTAGTAATTCGTTCTGGTGTCGAGTTCAACGACAAAATCGACATCTTGCGTGGGTCTGATTTTTTGAATAGCAGGGTCTTCAATATAAAGCTCTAAGACGGCGCCTCCGACAAATACAACTTCATTTACCAAGTTTCCTAAGCCTTCAACCACGCTTTGTACCATGCTCAGATTGCTATTTGTGCGCATGCTTGTGAATTCTTGCCTTAATTTCATTTTCGGCTAAGTTCTTTTCTCTTGTTCTTCCGATGCGCAGTCCATCTATAAGGGCAAGCCATTCATACAATGAGGGATCTTCATTCGCGGCCGTTGGTACCGAAGGGTACAACGGCTCAATTGCGATTCCACGAATGGAGCCGAGAGCGTATGGCCAGACATAGATTTCGTCAGACACAATCTTGCTTTTAAGTGGTTCTGCTGAATGTGCGGTCGGAATTCCTCGCGCATTAGCGCCTGGCTTAGCGGGAAATAGATATTTTAGCCCGTGAATCAAAAATTCTTCTGCGGCTTTGAGCCGAGGGCGCCTAAGATTCTTATCGTATAGTCCCGCTTCTTCCAGCCGCCGCAGGGCGCTATGTGTTTCCGAGGCGCTCAGATGGATCGAAGAAGCAACCTTTGCAATTGTCCATTTTTCCTGAAGCAGCAGCAATTTTATTAGTACGACGATATCTTGTGGTTTAATCATAGTTTATTCTTAATTCGCGATTTGCGAATAGCGAATCTATGGCTATTATTTCACTAAATATTTAAAAATTAAACATGACGCCGAAATTTATCATGAGGAATTTCACGGTCTACCGCGTATTCCAATAACTCATTTAACGGGCAAAATTCCAAAGCGGATTCATGGGTGGCCGACAGTACAAGCTTTGGCGCTTTTCCCGCGTCATAGGCTTCCTTCCAACGCTCGGCGCACAGGCACCATTTGTCGCCGGCGTTTAGGCCCGGAAAATCGTATTCGGGGCGCGGGGTGCTAAGGTCGTTACCCGCCGCTTTGGAAAATTCCAAAAAGTCGTCGGTGGCTTGGATGCAGACGGCATGAACGCCGAAATCGTCCGGACCTACTTCGCACAGGCCCGTTCGGTAAAAACCGGTCACGGGATTCATGCAGCACGCGCGAAGCGGGCCGCCTAAGACGTTTTTGGGCCAGGTAGCAGTATCGGACATTGGTTTGATTATACCCTCCCATACAAATTGTGATCCAACGGCAGTGAAGTCTCCTTCGCCTCGGCATAGGGGTTTGGTCCCCACACGGTGGTGGAGCCATGATCGTCGGAGACCATCAAAGCGCCATTCACAAGGCTTATAGCTAGGGGGCTATTACCATCATGTATATAATTGCTTCTTACCAAAGTATCCGTAAATGGGGAATAGGCAAGGATCCAGCAGTCGGCAT
This sequence comes from uncultured Candidatus Marinamargulisbacteria bacterium, assembly GCA_964349635.1. Classification (GTDB taxonomy): domain Bacteria; phylum Margulisbacteria; class Marinamargulisbacteria; order SXXA01; family CAYGHZ01; genus CAYGHZ01. The sequence goes on along the minus strand of CAYGHZ010000057.1, from coordinate 4,960 downwards.
TGTAGAAAATCCCTTCGCTTGAAACGCAATAATGGAGGCCGCTTTCTTTCTGTCCGATGGCTTGAGGTGACAATGGTGATTCTGACGTGAGCGATGTTTTATAAAAAACATGATCATAATCACCGAGGTCATCAATAGTATATAGCTCGTTCAACGGGCTGTAGAGCGCAAGCCAGGGAGCGTGAGGTGCGCTGATGTCCGGGTCCGGCCGCAAGATTGGTTGGTTTTGCTTGATTATATTAAGGCCGATCTTCCGTTCACTATATGAAATGCCCGTGATATGTGGGCTCGAAGGTACTGCAGTAAGAGGATTAAGGTTTTTCGCAAGGACTTCGCGATTGGTTCCTTTTAAATCAGTAGAGACCAGGCGACACCTTTCATCCGGATCCCACTCAACACAGAAAATCTGACCGGGGACTTGATCACTCACGAAGATGTGCTCAATGGCGGAGGAGTCTGTGTTTAGTTGTAGAATCTCAGCTTCGCGGCCGGGTCTAATGAAAATCAGGTTCTTGCGGTCATGAGTGACAATGGTTTCCGCTTTTGAAGAGGGTTCGGTAATGGAAATCCAACTATTGCTAGCGGATCTAGGTCGTTGTATGTCATATGTTCTTGCAGAGCCGCTTAGTATGCCAACGCATGTTGTCTGATCTCCTCCGCTTTCGCCAATATGATCAATTATATAATATGTCTCGGATCCGGTTCTCAAAAGGCGAACATTGGAAACGCCTTTGCAATCTATGGGAACAGTCGATCCTGTCGTGTGCCGGACGAGGGCGGTGAAATTTAGAACTGTTTGGTTGGTCTTTGACTCTTTGTAAGAAGAAGCTTCCAAATGCACAATTTGGCCGCCGACGCTGATAGGAAAAAAAGTATTTTTTAAAACGGCGGTGGGTTGATGAAACCCGTCTTTTTCCCACATGGGGCCAGAGCAAGGGAAAGTAGAGACTGGGTATTTGTGCGGTTCTTTGAGATATTCCGCGCGAGAGGCGGCTCCGTTGGCGCAGACAGATACGGCGCGGCAGAGTTTGGGGAGGATCGGTCGGAGATGCGATAGTTGATTTTCCAGCGCTTTCGCAACGTCACCGTGGTCCATGAGGGCCGCAGGATTCAGGTTTTTGGTCAGCAAGTCGTCTAACTGGGCGGCCAACTTTGGTTCTTCCTTGCAGGCTGCTTCTTCGGCGACTGCAATGGCAAGTTCGGCCGTTTTGACATCTAATTCATTTTGATAGAGGTATTGCGCTAATTTTGCGGTTGCCTCGGAAACGTCTATTTCCGATTCGTGGCTTTCTTTCATTCCGGAGGAGAACATTTTATTGAATACGTCGTTTCTTCTGGCCAAAAGGATTTTGTGAGCATGGACGACATTGTTGCCTACCCGAAACCGAACATCCGGCCATCGGTCGGGGTTGTTGAACTCGTCGTGAATGTCGGATTTGGTTTGGGCTAGGATTGGAGGAATGGGGCGGAAAAAGGCGGATAAGGGAATGGGGGTAGAGCGGAAGGAAATGATTTTGTTCATAGCGAACCCCTACAATAATTGAATTTTTAAATTATCGTAGCAGGTTGGAAAGTTATTTCAATAAAAAAGAACTCTAAAATTTAGGTTAGGGATGAACGGACTTTGGCAATAGGTTTTTGACAAATTTAAAGAATTCTTCAGTGATCGCATACACTTTTTTCTGCGGTGCCCAAGTCATGACTGGCCTTTGTAAGCCATTCCTTGACCAGTTTTTCTTTATAATTTCCCATGAACCAACTTCCCCTGATGGACGACCTTATATTCTAATGAGGCGGGGATATCTAAACATTCCGCGATTTCATTTTGACTCCGGAACAGGACATCGACTGAAACCGGGATCCCTTTTAAGCTTTTGCTGGCTTCATATCCCAACTGCCAGCTTTTTTTTCTTTATTTTTAACGACGACCATCATGTCGACGTCGCTTTCCGGCCGGGCATGGCCCCAGGCTTGCGAGCCGAACAGATAAATGGCCAACGGATGGAACGTGTGAGCCAATCGTTTCGCTATTTCGTCGATGTTTGGATTTTGTGTCACCGGTAGCTTCAAGTGTAGCGAAACTTGAATAATACGTCTATTCAATGGGTCATGACTCACGCGCAATGATTTTGATATTAGTATTCCTTCGAATCGACATATTTATTGATTCGAAGGAATATCGAATAGGTTCTTCCAACACGGCTACCCCGGCAACTCCCGATCAAACGGGTTCGGGCCATACACGGTCGTGTTACCGCCGTAGTCCGAGATCATCAGAGCGCCGTCGATAATGCTCACGCGCGTAACTTGGGTTCCGTCGTTAGCTCGCGGACTCTTCACGCATGTGTTGGTTGCGGGCGAATAAATACAAATCCATTCATTTGATACCGCGTAGAGATTTCCTTCTGCGGAAACAACACAACGATACTGTGTCGCCTCGGTGGGAAGGCTTGCAACTTTTTCTGGCGTAGGAGGCGTTTCGGAGCTGACGGGTATTTTGCAAATATCGTTCCTATCAAGAAAAAAGTATGTCTCGCCTAGCGGACTACACAGTGCCTCAATATAACTAGGGCTAGACAACTTTGTCTCAAAGTAAATAATTCCCGGGTTTTTCGAGCCTAAGATATGGGTTCGATCCAAGCCAGATACAGCCGCTGGCGTGAAAAACTCAAGGCCATCTCCATGATTTTGAATGTGTTCGCCGTGCCTATCCGTGGATTGAATCGAATTTAGACCTGATGCTTCATCGCGAACAATCACAAAGAGTCGGTCCGGGAATTGATCGGTCAAAAAGAGGTTCATTATAACGTGTCCAGGGAGTAATGGGAGCCTTTTGGATTCGAGCTCCGATTTTAAAAAAAGCAAATCCGTCCGGGTATGACCTGCTATTGTTTCCTCTTCGGTCAGAGGGTCTCTCACAACAATGAGGTCTTCTAACCAAGCTGGGATTTCCCATTCTGTGGCTTGGCCCGACGACGCTCCAATACGCGTCATTTTGAAGGTGTCGTGTTCGCCCTTATGTTGTATCACGTAGTGTGTTTCAGAACTGGTTCGAACAAGATTCACTCGCCCAGCCTCTTTGCATTGCAACGGGATATGAGATCCGCGATCAAGCGCTAGCCCCTCAATACTTAACGTTTTTTTGCCTTCTTTTTCATCTGCATAGGCGAGCAGAGACACAATCCGATCCCCCACTTTTATCGGAAAATAAGTATTTTTCAAAACTTCCGTAGGTTTAAATCCATCTTTGCTCCACATCGGGCCGCTTTCCGGAAATGTGTTGACGGGATATTTCCAGGGTTCGGTCAGAAAATTTACAAGATTGGAAAGTCGCGGGAGGGGCAATCGCAACGGGGACAGCGTCTGGGCAAGCGCGTTCAGCGCGGTATCGTTTTTCAAGAGGGCGGCGCTGTCGAGGCCGCGGGTTAGATGATCGTCCAATCGTTCCGCGAGTTTGGGTTCCATATATTTGTGGGCCATTTCGGCAATGGCGATTGCTTGTTCCGGCGAGTCGACCTTGAGTTCTCGTTGATACAAATATTGGATGAATTTGGCAAAGGCGGACGGGTCTACATCGTCAAATTTTATTTGGGTCTCAGTGCTTTCCGTCATTTTTGATTGGAACATGCTTTTGAAAAAGTCGTTTCTTTTGGCCAAAATGAGGCGATGCGCGTGAAGCGTGGTTTGACCGGCGTGTAGCGTAATGTCGGGATAACTGTCTTTGTTATCAAAGGCGCTGTAAACGCGGGTGTCGGTTTTGGCGTCTTGGATCGACGAGAGCGGTCGAAAACATGGTGACCAGAGTGCGGCGGAGCGTACGGAAATTATTTTATTCATGATTGTTTCCTTTTAAGTCGTGATCCAAGGACAGCGGATCCGGTGAGTTTTCTTTGGCTTCCAATGGGTTGGGGCCGTAGACTGTTGTGGCGCCGTCGGTATCAGAAATCATTAGTGCTCCATCGACGATGCTGACGCCCAGGTCTCGGACATCACCGATTCGGGGACTTACCGCAAGCTTATCGGTTAGGGGCGAATAGGCGCATACATAGGCTGGCGATACATGGTAGAAAGTTCCTTCGCTTGATATGTAAACATCCTCGTTGTAGTAGAAAGCCCGCTGGGGCAACGTGGCGACGTGATGGGGCGTGGAAGGAGTCGAGCGCGTACCAGGGATTCTATAAATCTGGTCTTTATTGCCATGGCAGACGTCTCCTTCGCCAAATTGCTCGCCCAACGGGCTATAAAATAAACAACTACTCCATATTTGGGTGCCATTCTCAAAATATTCGGTAGCATTATGAAATTTTAGATACGATTGTGGAGTCCACTCCAGACGCCGGAATTGATCTCCTTGTAGATTACATGATTGAAGGTCTCGTGTATCACGATTACGCAGCTGGGTAACCATTAGGATTTCGCCTGGGAACTCCTCAGAATAAGAAATTTGGCAGATCGATAGATCCTCTCCCTGGGGCGTTTTTTGTTCAACAACAGAGCCATCCCATTTAAAAAACAACAAAGCGGAGCCGTTATGACCAACCAGAGTGTCTTCTCTTGTACTTGGGCCCGTTACCAATAAAACGTTCCTATCGCCGAGCCGAAGGTAATTTTTCAATTCCCATTCTTCTGATATTTCTCTTGATGCGTTAATACATGTCAACTTTTGTTGGTTCCGTTCACCGTGAGTAATTAGGTAATATGTTGCGGAGCTAGTTCTTCGTAGGCTCACTTCGTCGACACTCTTGCAATCCAAAGGGATGCTGAATCTGTTTCCATCAGAGTAGCGGATCAGCCCGGTGATATTCAGTCCCTTATGATTAGTTGTTTCGAGATGGACAATGTCGTTACCAACTTTGATAGGGAAACAGGTGTTTTTCAGAACGGCGGTAGGCTGAAATTTATCTTCCTTCCACATCGGGCCCGAACTTGGAAACGTCGAAAGCGGGTATCTCCAGGGTTC
>CAYGHZ010000056.1:0-11143 GCA_964349635.1 uncultured Candidatus Marinamargulisbacteria bacterium | reverse complement strand
CCACATGAGCAAGGCAAAAGATGTAAAGAAAGACACGAAAAAGAAGGCGGCAAAATCGCCTAAGGAAAAAAAGGCGGCTAAGATCGAAAAGAAGAAGGCGAAACGGTAGTTTCCCTCGCCCCCTCTCCCAGACGGGAGAGGGGGATTTAAAACACCAACATTTTTTGCAATTACCTGGGTTGTCTTGCCGATAATTGGACATACCCATGCTACACAAAGTTTTGTCTCTTACCCCGGCTAATTGCATCTTTTCCTCCGACTCTTTGGGCCGCGCGATTCAAGGATTAATTAGCCAAAAAAGCTCAGAAAAAACGATTGTCGACGCCGTTTTGCATCCCAATGTATCGACTGCGCAACGGCAACAGGTGCTGAGCAGCAATGAGATGCGGGCGCTGATCATCCGGGATTGCGTCCATCCCGCCCGGCGCCTGGCCATCTTTGCTTCGCTTTGCGTTGGTTCATTTAAATGGGAAGGATATCCGCGAGGAGGATTTTCGCGGCCTCATTTACAGGACTTCCTATCTTCAGATTCCGCCCCCTTGCTTTCCTTTGATGCCAAGCTGACCTGCATGGAATTCATACTGTATTCCGCCTTCCTGGCCGGCAGCTTAAGCCGCGACAAAATCCGCGACATTTCTAATCAAGGGGCTAAGGCTTACACGACGATGGGGTTTAGTACCAACCTACCCTCTTTCGACTCGACCACGGTTAAGCAGCTGGCTCCCGCTGAACTGGGTGCACTTGTTTTTATGAACCATCGGGTAAAGCCAGGCATCGCGCATATCGGCATCTATTTGCGCTGCGCCGAGATCCTACAGATTTGGAACGGTTACAGCTGCGACTGCGCGGCGCCGGAATCATTGCACACCCTGTTGCAGCGCACACAAGCCCCCTTTTTTGTTTCCTTGCCGAAGTTTAGCTAGACTATCGGTCGTCTCGCCGGATCAGTTTCCAGACACGACAAAATAAAATCTCGATCCCAATCTGACAACGGAAGAATTGAGGGATTTTTTGCGGCCGCTACTACTTGGCTATGAATATTGTTTGGAGAGCTCACCGCCTGAGCCAATCTTGCACTTCCTATCTTGGCCTCCAATAGGGACACGCCAATTGCGTAGGAATCGACGCGGCTTGCATTTTTTTCATCGACCCCTTTGGTGGCCTCTGGCGCCATGTAAAGCGGAGTTCCGCACACCTGGCCTTCTTTTTCTAAGTTAATTCCTTTGGGATTGTCGTCTGTTTTATACTGGCGAGATTCGCCGAAATCGATAACTCTGAATTCACCGTTGCTTCTGCGCACCACGTTTTGCGGTTTAATATCCAGATGGAACATATTTTTTGCATGCATATGGGTCACCGCACTGACTAGTGCACCCCTCAGTGCTCTATATTCGGTGTCAGGCAGTCCCTTCGCCTCGATCGCTTTTGCAAGGGGCTTTCCTCCCCTCTCCATCGCAATCACCATAAATGACGACGATTGGGCAATACAAAAAATACTTGGAATGTTGGGATGACCGCCCAATATGGCCTGGATGCTCACTTCATTTAGTTTTTCGAAGTTGGCTTCTCGGCCGCTTTGAGACATAAATTTGCCAATGTAGTGTCTATTTGTTTGCGAGTCTTTAATAAGATACGCGGTACCGAACGATCCGGCGGCGATCTGTCTAACGAATGAGAATGTCCGCTGCGAGCTTCCTTCCCCGACGGTAAATGTATTTCCGGGTCTGAAGGTCTTAATATCAGCTTTGGCCACATCTTTCGAATTCAAGACGCGTTTGGGTAGTGGCGCCCAGGCGTTTTCGTTGGCTTTTGGATAGGGCGACGTTGGGGACGGCGGTTCAGCCTCGTTAGGCTGCGCAACCGGAGAGTGATCATCAAAAAAGCCTTTTGAAAATACATTGACCTGACTTCGTTCCCCGGAATCTCTAACAACCGTGGAAGCCCCGTCAAAATCGGTCTCGGCCGAACCCGTAAACAAGTTAAAATCTCCGTCGATGATGACGGTTGACTCCTGGCGTTGGTGGGTGGGGTGCGCTTCCGGCGAATTGCCGCCTTCTTCGACCGCTCTGATTTTGAAGCCATTGACATGGCTCTTCGACCCAAACAGGATCGGAGCATCCGCGGGTGGTTTAGGTAAAAAAATTGTCTCCGGATTGACCGAAGCAATCTGCCAACTGGAGGCGTACAACCCGATTGCCTTGTTAATTTCTGCTCTAACTCGCGGGTACATCGGTTGGGGACAAACATGTTGCGCAAGCAAAAACGGACTATGCCACCGATTTCCCAGGCGTAAGACATTCCAGGGTTTTCCCGGGTTTGCTGCCATTACCTTACTTACGGCGGTTACACTTCCAGACCGCAATGCATCGACAAACACACTCCAGCGATGAAAACTGTCCAACGCCACGATTTTCTTGATCAAAACATTCCCTCCAAATTGGGTGATTATACTTATTTATCGCTTAAATTTCGGAAAAGTTGCGGCGACTGAAATTTTTTTTAAATGCGATACGATAAACTAATAACCACATGACATTGCTAAGTTTTAAAATTGTAGGGTTCCGATCCGAATTGGAGGATCTTCGCCGGGATGGATTTCGAGATGTGGAACGATGCAATCAAATCCTTGACCGCGTGGAATCCGCACCACTTCTGATTGATATCGCCCGAACCATGGCCTCCACGGGTCAGACTAAACTTGCTAAGAAAGCATTTCTTAGATGCCGTGACTTAATTATTGATCTGCAAGGCAGAGACCAGACCGACGCATTAAAGCAATTCACAAAAGCAATTGAGCGGGCTGGCGGTTTTGAAAAAATGGGTATCGACAAAGGCGACGAGGCAGCGCTGCTGCGTTTGCTACTAAGATGAAAAAAATTATTGCTTCAAACGTTGATCCACTGGAATCAGGTTTACTGAACCTTCGAATTGAAACCACCCTGGCGATGGTACTGGATGACATTTCCAAATTGCCAGACCATAAAACCGAAATTAATTTGAGCGGGATGCTTAGAGAGCTTAGTACGAGCGAGCAAACCGCCGTTTTTAACGCGCTGACACGATTTAGGGCGTTGGAGCAGGTGGATTTACGGCGCAACGGACCCGGTGTTGTACAGGCGATTCCGCTTGCTTTCTTTGAGGCTCCTTTTTTCAAAACCCAAAGTCCGGCGGACTTTGCAAAAGGCGTATGCAGAGAAATTCTTCTTGATTCAGATCAAATGAACGCGATATTTAGCCGATTGGACTACACGCTTAGAAACGATATTTATCCATGTTATTTTCCTGACGCGTTGCGGCCGGGAGTTCTTCGAGGCGTAATCCCTCGCGACGGTCAGTCGCGTTGGATGGTTGTCATCCCAAATGGGAGAGAATTAAACCCGGGGACAGGCACTTTGTTTGTCTGCGCGTCTTAGCCGAATTATTTCCCTGCAATTATCCGGAATTTTTTTCGACTATTCTTTAGAAATCCCAAAATTTTTGACTTTAACGAGAAGGGCTACATGCCATGCTAAAAATTATTGCGTTACCATTCCCGCCGCACCCCATGCAGGATGCGCCGGAGATGGATTTGGATGCTATCCAGAAGATGTTGAACCCCGTTGGTTCTGACGGCGAATTCAAATTGGGCAGAGGAAAACGCAAGCTTTCAGCCTTTCTTGATCCCAACGCCGAAACGCAGGTGGCCCAATGTCTTGCGCAGGAAGAGTCGCACGGGACACCGATCCCTGCGGCTGATTCTCGAAACTCGCATCTACTTACGCCAAGCCCCAGGCGAAATGTTAGACCGCAAAACCTGACACCCAGCCGGTATGTCGGCTCCTCTCCTCGCAAAAGCCACCACGACTTTAAAGGATGGAAATTACACATCGCCACAGAGAAATCGGTCGGCCAAGGTGCGCAGGGCGTGGTCGTTGTTGGCAACCTAACGCACACCGAGTCAGGCGAGTCGTTTAAGGTCGCGATTAAGTTCCAAGAGGTTAATCAAAAAGCCAGCATTCCGCAGGAACACGCCTGCCGCCAAAAATTTGAATCGGACGAAGTCGTTAAAACCCATGGTTATTTTGTTGCCGATGGAAGGTACTATCTTATTTTGGACAGAGCCGAGGGTTCTGCGGAAATATGCCTTCGCTCCTTCCAAAATTTAGCGTCGTTTGTTCCGGACGCCGGCCATCGGAAAGCGTTTTTGGCGCATGTGTTTCTGCAAATCGCCGAAGGGATCGCATCGATGAACCAAAACGGCGTGCTTCACCTTGATCTGAAATGGAAAAATATTTTAATGAAAAATGGACGCCTGATGCTCTGCGATTTGGGTCTGTCCTCCGCACGGATCGACTCGTTGCGCGGCCCGATTGGCAACCTTGCCTCGATGTCTCCCGAACTGTTAGCCAAGGGCACAACGCTTTCCGCAAGCAACGACACATCTAAAGCTGATATTTGGGGGATTGGAGCCATGCTATTTAATGTTCTTTTTGGTCGGAACTATTTTTCAGAAATCGAAACATCCGCCTATATGCTGTTGACGGTGCCGGGAAAAAATCAGGCGGTGGCGACCTATCTACAAACCCGACATGCCGCCGCGATGGAAACCCTTTCCAAGAGCATCGATGTGACAGACCCCCAAGCGGAGCTGAAGCGAATTTCTCTCCGGTGTTTGTCGATCGAGCCTCAAGCACGCCCTGCAGCGGCGCAAGTAAGAGAACAACTTTCAAAAATTATCGAAAGCGTATTTGCGTCGCCGGCTGAAGCGAAGGCAAGATATCGAATGATTTGGGCGGAAATTGAACGACAGATCGCTCAAACAGGAAGATAGTGGATTCGGTAGTTGTCGTGGAATTCACCGAAATAGGTATTCTGAAGGTAGGCGTTGATATCTTCCAACGTTGACGTTTGACCTCCCTGATTAGCGTCAAAGATCAGCCAGCCGAATAACTGTCGTTTAACTCCGATCGCGTGGCCTCTGTCCTGAGAGTTTAAACTGATTATGCAATCGCTTACCACCGGGCCTTGCAGACTCTCGATGCTTTCCCGAACCCCAAAAAAATGCCGCCACTCTTGGGACAGACATCCCTCTTGCGCGGCATGTGCGGCCAGATGAGCCTCTTGAATTTTCGGAATGAACAGACTCAAGTTTTTTCGATCTAGCAACCACAATATCGTTGCCGCAAAACAAAAATTTTTGATGGTCGCCGACGGAGCGGCCAAAATGCGCTTTTTTGGGGGAGCCATACTAAAAAGTCTACCCTTGAAATTTAATTCGTCAAAAATAACGAATGCACACCTGGTGGCCATTCATTCGATAACTTGTCAGAATATTTCACAATTAGGAGTCCGCCGATGCTCAAGAAAATAGTCGCACTTATTCATACGCAAGGTTTGTCCGCAATTGAGTTTGAACAAAACTTTCTAGCCATGCACGAAAACGAGGTCATGCCAGGATCCGAAACAGCCATAAAGGTTGCTGCGCTTGTTTGCACTTCCCGGGGTGATGCCGCTAAAGCGTTGGCCAAGGCATCGGGCTTTCGGGTCTACAACCCCGCTCGAGATCTTTATCAAAATATTCCGTTGATCGACGCAACGGCAGTGACCGGCGTTTCCTATCATGCCAACCGCGTGTCCTACGGAGAATTTACGGCGATTATCGGACAAGGACCTCACCCCAGGACACCGTCCGCCGCTCAAGAATTTAAGGCTCTGCTTCTAAAAGAAGGATGCGACATGGTGTTAGCCGTAACCGATCCAACGGATCGTCAATCCCGCACTAAATGTTTCAATTATTCTCCGACCGTTTTTACCCCAATAAAAAAAGATGCAAAAGAGGAGCTAATCTCTTCAACATTGGACGTGGGCGCCGAAAAATCGATTGAATTGATCTACTACCGAAACTGGCCGGACCATGGGTGTCCGACAAATAGAGACGCGTTGCTTGGATTAATCGCCGCAGCTCGGCGAGCCAGGCTTCCCTTTATTCACTGTAGCGCGGGAATCGGACGATCCGGGGTTACGGCTCTTTCAACAGTCGCGCAGCTATTTATCGACAAAAATATGGAAACCCTAAGAAACCTGCCGGAAAAAAATGTCGCCGGGGTTTTACGAAAATTCCTTATCGATGCCCTTAAGCATCTTCGCACCCAACGATGGGGATTGGTTCAGACGCCTGAACAATTGAATATGTGCTTGGAAATTTCGTTGTCCTACATATTAACGGCTAACGAAATAAAGTAGCGGTTGTCCTGTTCAAAATAGTCGCTCTTGTCGTAGGCAAAATTGACATGAACGGGCGCCAGATCCAAACCGAGTCCAATCGCTATCGTGGATTTGGGTTTGTCCATTACTAGAAATCCGTTGTAGCCGGCGGAAAAATAGAGCAGCCCGCTATGGGGCTGATACTTTATGCCGGCCGATGGCAATATTTGCTTTTTCAATTCCGGCATTCTGATTTGGCCATACAGATCCACCTCGTCCATGGCGTATCGAGCTGCTAACGTTCCTTGAACGGGTATGTCTTCAGAAGACCCATTAGAGTAATTCATGTCTTTAAAAAAGATGACATTTTTTAGCGCGGCGGAAAGCGTAAGTTGATCCAGTTCCCAGATCGCGCCCACGTCGGTGTTGTAGCCCTTTCCAATTGTCGTATAAATTTCCTGATAATATAGATTTAAAGCGGCGCCAATGTGGACATGATCCATCGGGGTTAATTGATACCCAAGTTTTCCCACAACGTTGCGATACCCAAAATCTTGACCTGCGTAACTCACCACACCCCCGCTCTTAACAGAAAGTGGGATGTCGGTGACTGCGGCTTGCATCACGCCTACGGCCAATGTTCCTATTGGGCTTTTGTAGGCAACCGCCGTATTAAAATAATCTACCTGGTCGATCAATCGGGTGGAAAAGCCGGACAGAGAGATATTTTCGAGGTTATAAAGAGACGCGGGATTTTCGAAGAGAGCTGCCGCCGTAGTATCGAAGCCTTCGACCCTACCGATGCCGATCATGCGCGCCGAAGTACCCAGATCGGTAATCATCTGGAGACTGGCCGCATAAAGCGGACTTGAGACTAAAAGTAGAATTAGGATCAGTTTTCGTAATGTCATGGGATGATCGCCATCTTTCCCTTGGCTAAAACTTTGCCTTCGTTGAATAGCATGATGAAGTAAACACCGGCTGATAAGTGCGAGCCGGTTTCGCTAACCGACAGAACAGGGCTGTTATAGCCGGATTGTCCGCCGTTGGAACCGGAATTGTAAAGTTTTTGGAAGACCTGGTTGCCAAACATATCGTAAATCTTCATTTCTAAGTCCATATTGCCATTTAGCCTATAAGTAATTTCTCCGTTGCCGTCGGAAAACCTCATCGGGCTCGGGTAGGCCAAAATCCGGCTGGTGACCTGCGGAACTTCGAAGACTTTGATCAGGTTTTCTTTGGCCGTGGTCAACGTGAGCTGAGTTTCCGAAACGATTTCTTTGGAGGCAGTGAAAACAGGGACATCCAGTTGTTGAACGATGTAGTCGCTTTCGGCTTTGGTCGCGGTGTCGACGGTCAGGTTTTGAAAGCCCGTTTGGAGCACAACGAGTTCGCTTTCCACTTCGCTAATTTGAAAGCGGGTAGGCTCCATGGCGCCAGGGTTGAGTTTGGCGCTTAGGGAAGCCGAGGCGAAGATCAAAATTACGATTATACCGCTTAATAGGGACTTCATTTGTTCGACTATATTCCCATTTTTTGGAAAATCTAAACCCGAAATAATTTCAATATATTGAATAGTTAATTGGCCTTTTCTATTTACAAATAGGCTAAACATGCATTTAATACGTTTTTTAATCCCATGAAAGAAAAAAAGACCTATAAACCGCTTGATTTTGAAGAAAAATGGCTCCAATCCTGGGCCGATCGCGGTCTTTATAGGATAGACGACTCTTCCGATAAGCCAAAATATTACCTACTTGAAATGTTCCCCTACCCTTCGGGCAAATTGCATATGGGGCATGTGCGCAATTATACCTTAGGCGATACCCTTGCCCGATTCAAGCGAATGAACGGCTTTAACGTGCTTTACCCGATGGGGTTTGATGCGTTGGGATTGCCGGCCGAAAACGCGGCCAAGGCGTATGGCGTTCATCCGGAAAAATGGACCTTGGATAACATCACCTATATGGAAGGCCAACAAAAACGGCTGGGCTTTAGCTACGATTGGGATCGCGAGGTGATTACGTGCCTGGATCGCTATTACCGCTGGAATCAATGGATTTTTATCCAATTGTTTAATAAGGGCCTGGCCTATAAAAAGAAGGCCCCGGTCAATTGGTGCGAAAATTGTCAGACGGTTCTGGCCAACGAGCAGGTGCAGGACGGACGGTGTTGGCGCTGTAAATCGCACGTCATTCAAAAAGAATTGTCGCAGTGGTTTTTCAAGATCACGGCCTACGCCGACGAACTTTTAGATGGCTTAAACACGTTGGACGGTTGGCCTGAAAAAGTAAAAACGATGCAGGAAAACTGGATCGGCAAGTCGACCGGGATGGAAATTGATTTTCCCATCGAAGGCTCCAACGAGACCATTCGAATTTATACGACGCGCCCCGATACCGTCTTTGGCATCACGTATATGGCGTTGGCGCCGGAACATCCCAAGGCCTTGGAGTGGGTGAAAAACTATCAGAAAGACGTTAGCGACCCCAAAACAAAAAAGGGCGTTTATACCGGAAAAAATTTCAAAAATCCGTTCACGGGCGACATTTTGCCGATTTGGATCGCGGATTATGTGCTGATGGGCTATGGGTCGGGCGCCATTATGGCAGTGCCAGCGCATGACGAACGCGACCGCGACTTTGCCGAAGCTAACGGGCTTTCGGTCAAAGACGCTCCTTTAGCCACGGAAAAAGACTATGAAGGGCGTGGCAAAAAGACTGTGAATTACCGGCTGCGAGATTGGCTGCTTTCGCGCCAACGATACTGGGGCACGCCGATCCCGATTGTCTATTGCGACGCCTGCGGGATGGTTCCTGAAGCCAATTTACCTGTGCTGCTGCCAAAAGATGTCGATTTTAAGGTCCAGGGCAATCCGTTGGACAGCCTGGCCTCGTTCGTGAATACGCAGTGTCCAACCTGCGGAAAAGCGGCCCGGAGGGAAACCGATACGATGGATACGTTTGTGGATTCGTCTTGGTACTTTTTGCGATATTGTTCGCCCAAGGACGATACCCAACCCTTCGATAAAAAAGAAGCTGAAAAATGGCTACCGGTCGATCAGTATATTGGCGGGGTTGAGCACGCCGTGTTGCACTTGCTGTATTCGCGATTTTTTACGAAGGCGTTGCGAGATCTGGGACTTGTGGATATTGATGAGCCCTTCCGGCGATTGATGACGCAGGGAATGGTACTTAAAGACGGATCGAAGATGTCCAAATCCGTAGGCAATGTGGTAGATCCAAACACGATTATCGAAAAATACGGCGCCGATACGGCCAGGCTGTTTATCTTGTTTGGGGCTCCGCCGGAACGCGATCTGGATTGGTCGGACAAGGGCGTGGAAGGCTGTTTCCGGTTTTTGTCGCGGGTTTACCGTCTGTGTTCGGAACCGGAGGAATTTCCGCTTAAGGCTGATCTGCAAAAGCAGCTACACAAAACCATCAAAAGCGTTACGGATGATATTGAGCGGTTCAGCTACAACACGGCCATCGCCCGATTAATGGAATTGGTCAATTTTATGTATCTGAATGGCGCCGATGCCAAGGGCATTGAAATCCTGTTGACGTTGCTGGCTCCGTTCGCGCCCTTTATTTCCGAAGAACTATGGAAAGGAAAGGAAAGTATCCATTTGCAAACGTGGCCGTCTTACGACCCGGCCTTAATTGTCGATGAGATGGTCACGGTGGTGGTACAAATTAACGGTAAAGTTCGGGATAAGTTGGAGATTTCCAGAGATATCAGCAAGGAAGAGATCGAAAAAATGGCGCTTACAAATGAAAAAATACAAAAATATCTGGGCGGAAAACCGGCGGATAAAATTATTTATGTACCGAATAAAATCTTGAATATTGTGTGCGCCAATTGAATGCAAAAATCATCGCCCTATATAACTTTCGCCCTGCTAAGGCATGTTTAAGCTCCTTTTTGGACTATGCGGTAACCAAACGATGCCAAGGTTTCGAGAAGTCTTTAGATTCCGTCATACGCTACGATTTCAATCTAAGAGCCACCTATAGCCAACGCTCTTCCAGCGTCGCGAATTTTGACGCTGGCTGGCTTCGATCGGAACTTGCGCTGGTCGAGCGTCATACGTCAGCATTTAGCGTCGGGTTGGGTGATTTTTATTCTGCGTTTCAAGCCGCCTTATGCGAAGTTCCAAAAGATAACGATATTGTTGGGGTGTGGCTATCCAGCGAAAATAGGACCCGTGGCGATCATGTTTTCGCAGTTCGCCGAATTGACGATCATCTGTTTATTCACGACATGGTAAGGACGGACGATGGATTTGATTGCATGGAAATAAAATGCGGCTCGGGAGACGCCTTCAACAAATTTGGAAGCCTTTTCGGCTCTGATCCGTTGTTTGATCAGCTTCGATTAATTTATTTTGGGGCGGCCCCCGGGGTTTAGATCTCCCGGCAATGGGGAAAAGCATAGTGGGGAGGGGTTTATTTGAATGGCGGCGGAATTACTTCAAACCCTTTGAGTCTGCCTTCGAAAGCGCAGACGCCGAAGGTTGTTGTTCCAAAAAAAGGAGATTCTCCTCCGGGCGCCGTCACGGTCTCGGCGGTCGCGATGTCAAAATCAGGCTCAGCCATCCATCCGCCCCCTATTGCTGTCTCAGCGACTTTTTCCGAACAACTGTCCGAGCGCTTTGACGCTCCTGGGCAGCAACAGCAAAACGTCAGCGCCGTTGAAAGAGAAATTCCCGAACTCAAATCCATTCGCAATCTCTTGGCCGACGAAAAGCTGCTTCAAAAGATCGCAATGGTCAAAAGTCCGGACGGTGAACAACTTCGGCTGAATCTTCCGCAGGTAGTGGCGATGCTCAAAGCCGACGACCAAACAACTTCCTTGGCCAAGACAATAGAGTCCTCGAAATTGAAGGCAGACCGTTTATTTGGCGGAATACGGGCGCATCGAGATAAGATGGTTGGATTTTTGAATGTTTTGGAAG
>CAYGHZ010000055.1:0-11196 GCA_964349635.1 uncultured Candidatus Marinamargulisbacteria bacterium | reverse complement strand
TGGCGGCACGGTGTCCGCGCAGTTACACACAATATACCTTTCTAAGGGTAGATCGCCAAATCCCTACATGGTTTAGGCTTGTGCGCAGTGTTGCGCTTGCTTTTGAGTCTGCTTCCAAAGCTAACTAGGTTTAAGACTTAGTAAGATTTGAAGCTAATCGCAGTTTTGCTAAATCGCATGAAAGCTGTGCCAGATCGCAACATCTGAGGGGGTAAGCCGCCACATCGATGGGTTAAATCGCCATAAAGGCGGGAAATGGTTGTTTTGGGGGAAAGCCATGGCAGAGCCTTTAGACTATCTAAAACATCAAGAAATAACCGCCCTTTTAAAGGTTGTCCACGACGACCGGGACAAGGCCATCGTTACGCTGTTTCTAACGACCGGGCTTTTCTTAACGGAGCTATTGGCGCTTAAAGTCTCAGACATCAATTGGGACAACAAAAAACTAACAATCACAGGAAAACGACCCAGGGTCATTGACCTCAACGACCAAGCCTTCGATGCCTTAGCCAAGTGGTCGAAAGAACGCCCGGACAGCCAAAGCCCACATTTCTTTCTAACTACAAAAGGAAAACTCAAAGAACTCTCAGGCCGAAGCGTCGATCATGTTTTGAGAAAGTATGGAAAACAAGCCGGCATCGCTTCGCCTGTAAATGCGGTCTTACTGCGCAACACATTCGCTGTAAGGGTGTTTCAAACTGGCATTTCCGAAAGCGACGCCGCAAAACTGTTGGGCATCTCCGATGCGCCCTCGCTCAAACGCTACCAACTTTCAGCCGTAACAAAGACGCCGGAAACCAATGCCGAAGCCCCCGTCCCGGACACCCGCCCGGCACTCGTGAAATTCTTCGCCAAACTCTTCCCGCTAAAACCCAAAACGGCAAAAATCCTGGGCGACAAAACCACCCACGATGACGACGTCATCTTCGGACGCGACCACCTCATCGCCGCACTACGCGCAAGCCTCAACAAAGGCCAATCCGTTTTGCTCAAAGGCAAGGTTGGCTTAGGCCGAACCCATCTTTTAAAACACATGGCCACGCTCTTTGAACCGCATGCGGTGCTGGTCCTCAACCCACTTCCGCTGAAAGCGATGCTCACGCCCATTTGTGAAGCCCTGTCGCCGGACTGGAAAAGCAAACTTCCAAGCCGCTATTCCATCCAAGACATGCTCAACTACGCGACCAGCCCGGAACATCTCACGCCGCCGATGCTGTTTCTGGATAACCTGGACAAACTGAAAGCTTCGGACGCCGACGCGGTCTTAACGCTGCTGAGACGCTTTCCGATCCTAGGCGCAACCGAAGACACGATTCCACGACTGCAAGAGCTCTGGTGGAAATTTAAAGTTGAAGACCTGCAGCCGCTAACCGAAGATGCCTCGCGCCAACTGATCCGCCACCTCACAAAAAACATGTCCATCGTCGATCCCGAACAAATGGAAACGCGGCTGCTGTCCATGTCCAACGGCTACCCCGTCGCCATCGTAGATATGGTCAAACAACTCAGCTACAAGCCCGTCGTCACGCGCGACGCTGTGCGGGAAATGACGCACGAGGCCGGGATGACCTACCGCGATTGGTCGTGGCTATTTGCGATTGCCTGGGCGCTCATCATCAGTTTCCGTTTCGTGGCGTTGGGCATCCACAGCTTTGAGGGATACATCTTGGCCGGATTGGGCACGGGCATTTTCGGGGCGGTGCGCTGGCTCATCTTTAAGGGGAAACGCTAAATGCTAGCACCGACCCATAGCCTGTTTGGAATCTTTTTGACGCTCATTATCTTGGCGCTGTTTGGCATCCCATCGAGCTTGCATTGGAGCATTTTGCTGTTTGCGGTGATCGGCTCACTCGCGCCCGACCTCGATCATCCGAAGTCCGTCATCGGCAAGATATTCTTCTTCATTTCAAAACCGCTGGACAAACGCTTTGGCCATCGCACGGTAACGCATTCGCTCATCGGCTGGGTTGTGGCCAGTGTCATCGGCATTGGGCTTGTGGCGATTGTGTGGGCGGTGTACGCGCTACTAGAGACGCAAATCCAAGGGCCTTTACCTAGCATCACCTTCGGACTGGCCAAGCGCTGGGTGGCGGCATTTTCCATTGGGTATTTCAGCCACATTATGTTGGACATGCTCAACCCGCGCGGCGCTCAATTATTCTGGCCGAATCCGGGGCGAGACGTCGCGTTAAAAGATCCCAACTTGAGGCCGGAAACTGGGGCTAAGGCCGAGATCGTTATTTTTCTGGTACTTGCGCTGCTGTTGGTGTTTGCGTTTCCGTTGTCCAAGTACGGCGCGGCCTCATCGCTGCGTTGGCTTTTGGCGACGCCGGAAGCCGCCATCGAAGAATTTAAAACGGCGACTACGAAGTCTTTCATTGAATTTAACGGCATGTTTACGGACACGCGCGCGCCGGTTGCGGGAAAAGCCGAGATCATCGACGCCAAAAACAAAAAGCTGATCGTGCTGTATGACCGGCAGGTTTACACGATGTCCGACGAATTAGCGGCAGATATTTTGGCCAAAAAAACGCGGGTTGAAAAAACAGATATTCCCATCGTTACCGACCACAAAGTCTTTGAGCATCGCGACCGGGAGTATTTGCTTAAACAAATTCCAGACGGTGCGCTGGTCTCCGGCGTGATTCGTTTGCCCAAGGACATGAGTGTGACCGGGCTGCAAAAAGGCGTTGAGCAAGTGGGCGATGAACTGAGGCTCACCCACGCGACTAAGGCCAACCTAAATTCCCTGGCTTGGGACGAAAGTTTCGCCCTCATGCAACGCCAAGACAAATCCCGATTACAAAAACTTCGCCGCGATGTTTCGCGCTCGGAGGAAGCCCTAAAACATGTTGACGATTCCGACGGGTTAACGCCGCTCGGCGCATCGCTTCTACTCACCGACGCCGACCGGCGCGAGAAGGAGCAAAAGCGGGACGACCTGAAAGCCCGACTAGAAGCGCTTCGCATCGATATTGAGGAGCTGGAATTTAAGATTAAGCAGAACGAGTTGCGGTTTTCTGGGGATGTGACTATCCGTCATTGACGGACAAGCAGTCCCAAGCCCAAAACCGTGAGTGACCGCCAAAGAACGTATGCCCGGGGCGCCAAACGTCTCACGCCGTTTGCCTCCGGCAACGGGCCTAAAGAAAAGGCCCGGCGCCTCCCATACTAATTCGTTAGAGACCCGTTCAACAAAAGCTAACCCAAGCCAAAACGACCAAGAACCAGAAGAAAGGCGCTGGCCGCCTCTCGGCGGCGCTCCTTCGTCGCAAGCGCTCCACTTTCCGTTAGGAAAGATCCGCGCTTCAGCGCCCACACTACTTATTTACCTTTCCCCCAAGAACAAAACCTACACACTAACTTCTTAAACTATTAGAGCTAAGAACAATCGCCCAAAGGGCGAGCCCATCGGCCCTTCGGGCCGAGTGAGTGGAAGTAATTTAAGGATTAGCGGCAACGTGATCGATCGAAAGATAGCTTACAAATTTATCGCCGATACTATTAAAAACATTGGCATAATCAGGAAGCAGTCCCTTCCCATGGTTTCGGTCATGTCGTTCTTGTCTGCCAGCGGTGTGAACGACAAAATGTGCAACTTCCAACCCAGGCTCTGCAGTTTCTTTAGTCATAAAAAACTTATTGACCCCGCCTATCTTATTTCCGGTCTCGTCTTTTATAGTATCGAAACGAGAAAAGCATTGGACTGCCAAAGAATTAGCTCTCTCTGATGCTTCGAAAATTATGGTAATCCCAGAAAAATTTTGATAGCCACATACTCCTTCCATCCTTTTAACTAGCGAGCCCCCCACCGTATCGTAAACAGTTAATTCAGGATGAAATTCCGTTTTTATATGCGCCATCGTAGCAATCCGGCAAAACTGAAAATTACTAAAAAAATGATTTAAAATATTCTGTTGCAATTCAGTAAAATTTCTCACCCCATGCAAAGATTTTGCGCCATCAAAATACTCTTCTCTTATTTGCAACCACGGAGCCCTGACTAACTGATCATAGTCTTTTGCCAAGACGCAAATACCGCCTAAGCCAAAAAGCGGGTAATTAGGGTCTTTTAACCCCTCACTCCCAGTTTCGTCGACGAATACAAGAAATTCGTCTGGATTCAACGAAACGGCGCCCTGCTTGAAATTCAGAGTAACCATAATTTTAGGATACCACTCTCTCGCTTTGCAGCATAAAGAGGTTCTTTTAGAGAAATTAACCGCCGAGGCTGTAAAATGTAAACCATGTTAGGGCAAAATGATCTTCCATCAGAACCAATGCCTACAGGTGAGCTGATTTTAAGTGGCCCACAAAGTGCTGTATACATAGCCCTTAACGAAAAAAATTCACGTTTTGGGGATATGTATTTTGGCGCTCTCCATGCTCTTAATAACCCCCGTAACCCTGATCGAATTTCTCAGGCCGGAAACAGCTTGCGTGAACTAATGGAAATAATGGCACGCGAGTTACCAAAAGTCGGAGGCGTTTCCGCCGAAAACCCCGAGAACGAACCAAGCAATTTCAAGGGGCAGGTACATATTCTTAAGCCTCATTGGAAAACGGCCAAAGAGGGGTACCCAAATGGGTGGACTGGAGAAATAGTAAGGGAGCTGACTAGTTTTCTCCAAAAACTCGAAGGGTTTTTCGACTGGGCACATAATAATCGCCCCCCGAAGAAAGTCGCCATAGAAAATCTCCTCCGAACCTTAGATGGAGGGAGATCAAATTTGCCCGAAGTAATTGAACAGCTTGAAATTAAGAAATGGGACAGAATACGCGAATTTTTTGAAGGAGCAACACACCATCGGGCCGATTCTACTTTGGAGGACTTTAATAAGCACCTAAACAGCTTAGAAAAATTCTTGATGGACTATCTAAGACCCCAAGCGTTCGAAGATATTCAAATTATTAGGGGAATTATCCATGAGGTAGAAGGCCAATAGATGATTAAAAAAGAAACTATTAAAAAAGCCGTAGACGCGATTCGGCGCAATGCTAGCTATGAATATTTTTTTAAACACATCCAGTCACCAGATTGGATTGAACCCCTTCAGTCTGAAGGAAAAATGTTTAGCCGGCCTCCGCAAATAATACGTGTCGGAAAGTACATACGATTTCCAATGTGGCCGGAATCCGAATATCTGGCGCGAATGGCTGAGCTTAGTCCGGACATTGTCACCAAGGTTCTCAAGGCTATTCCCGATGACCACACCAACATTCGGGTTTATGAAGACATAATTGACGCAGCGTTAAGAATGCCTCCCAATTATTCGGTCAAACTGGTTAAGAAATTTGAAATAGCGGCTCAATTAGAATATTTGTCCTGGTCTCAAATACCCGAGAAACTTGGAAAAATTTTAAGTCATTTAGTAAGAGGAGGGTTTTTACATCAAGCGTTAAAATTAGCAAAAACTTTGCTTGCGACTGTTTTAGATTCTAGACAAATAAATGCTGATGACGACGGCACTCCTAGAGCCGGTAGTCGAATGAATGATTGGGAATACGAACAAATACTCAAAAAACATCTGCCCGACCTTTTTGAGAAGCTCCCACTTGAAACATTCGATGCCATTTGTGAGCTATTAAATACCTTCATAAGCGCGTCTAAAGCGAAGAGGGATACCCCTGCGCCCGAGGATTACTCCGACATATCGCGACCCGCGATAGAAAATCACGAGCAAAACATAGGCACTGGCATTGATGGCTTGTTGATTGATTTCATCAGAGATTTTGGGGAGCTATTCTTAAATGCGAATTCCAAATCCGTCACAAATTTATTTAAAATAACAACCAAATATACCTGGAAGATTTTTCGCAGAATTGAACTGCATCTCCTAAGGGCGACGACAGATTCCCTCGGGTTGATCTCTCAACATCTTTTAAATAAAACTTTATTCAATGACCCGACTGTCCGACATGAATACGTTCTTTTACTTAGAGAATACTTTGGTAGTTTGGATACAGATCAAAAAGAAGAAATTTTAAGTTGGGTTAGACTTGGTCTCGACAAGGAAAAAACAAAAAAGTTGTGGATTAAAAACTTTCAGGAAACGCCTACAGATTTAATGCTGGAAAACCACGTAAAGGCATGGAAGAAGATAAGACTTGCCTGGTTCAACTATGCAGATTTACCCGAAGACTTAAGAAGTGAATACGATAATTTGATTGAAGAATTTGGTTTACCAGAACATCCTGAATTCTCTTCATTTAGCTCAAATGAATGGGTCGGACCAACCAGCCCAAAGACTAATCAGGAGCTGCAAGAGCTGACGCCTGAGGAAATTATTCGATTTCTCAAGGATTGGAACCCCGCCCACAAAGAATGGGCACCTTCCCCTAACGGCCTTGGAAGGGTTTTAAAAGAGATAGTAGCCGACAGGCCTGAATTGTTTGCCAATTCTGCCTCAGAATTTAGAAGTTTAGATCCAACTTATACTCGATCTTTGATCGAAGGATTTGAAGGTGCGATAAATCAAAAAAAACTGTTTAATTGGGAGAACATATTAACATTGTCTTATTGGATAGTTACTCAACCTAACGAATTGGTCGATAGGACAATAACCAACCATGACTTTTACCACGACCCAGATTGGAGTTGGGCACGGAAATCCGTAGCAAATCTCTTGTGTAAGGGGTTTGAAAATTCAGTTTGCCAAATTCCTTTTTCATTTCGAGACCTTACCTGGAAAACGCTTTTTTGCTTGACTGAAGATGCGAGCCCCTCCCCCGAAGATGAGCAATCTGAAAATATAGATCCTCAATCCAGATCTATAAATACAATCAGGGGATCTGCAATGCACGGAGTTATCCAATATTCGCTCTGGGTAAGACGAGAGTTATTAAAAACGTCTAGCGAAGTTGAAATTTCTAAACAAGGGTTCAAAACAATACCAGAAGTTGAAAAGGTGCTTGATGCCCATTTGCTTGAGGACAAATCGCTGGCAATTCGATCAATTTATGGTCAATGGTTTCCCTGGCTACAAATGTTAGATGAAGAATGGACTGAAAAAAATGTCCCTGTGATTTTTCCGGGCGAACCAGAAAAGAAAAAATATTGGGAGGCTGCTTGGCAAACTTATATTTTATTGTGCCAACCTTATGACAAGGTGTTTGGTGTTCTAGAAAGTAACTATCGACGCGCTATTGACCAATTGAACGAAAAAAAAGAATTAGTAAGACTCGATTCAAATAAAAACCTAGCTTCACACCTGATGGATTACTACTACCGCGGAAAATTAGACGACACTCTACTGAACCTTTTTTGGGAAAGAGCAGACGAAGACCTTAGAGCAAACGCCTTAAGGTATATTTCAACAAGTCTTTACAGAACCAAAGGCAAAATAGCGCCAGAATATATTGATCGGTTAAAATTGCTGTGGGAATCCCGATTGACGATAGCCAAGAAAGACCCGGATAGACATAGACGTGAGATGGAAACCTTCGGGCCTTGGCTTTTATCAAAACAATTCAATGATACGTGGTCGGTTGCTCAATTGGCCGAAGCCCTGACTATATCCGGTAAAATTGCCGATTTCTCTAAGGAAGTTGTTAACCGCTTAATTGAGTTGATCGAGCAGTACCCAAATGAAGTGCTTCAATGCTTAAACTTAATGGTTAAGGGTAACAATGATGGGTGGGGAATATCACGGTGGAAAAATGAGGCAAAAACTCTTTTGCAGTTAGGTCTAAAAACATCCGCAAAATCTAAAGCAAGAGAAATTATTAATTACTTTGTAATGCTAGGTTATTTCGATTTTGGAGACCTTCTTAAAACGTCTTGAAAAGGATTAAATCATCTCAGAACTATCTTTTGAGAACCTTGTTCAGAGCAATTATTTCATTTTCGGTAACTTTACTTTTACCGATCATTCTTTTGATCTTAGCTTGAATTGTGTGCGCTTGTTTCTCTTGGAAACTGCTTCCAAAAAAAATAGCCATTCCTTCTACAAGGGCTGGAAGCAAATGTCCATCAATTTGAAGAACAACAACATCTTCGTAATCTCCAAATTTTGCCGCATCGATAAATTCCTGAAGGTTTTCCGCCCCATATTGTCCAAAAGCATAGAAAATCTGTTTTGCTTTTTTCTGGCGAGAAAGATCTGAATGAGTCGAACCACAATGAAGAACACTACAACGGGAAGCGTATAGGTCCCTAGCCGTACACCTTATTCGAGAGGATTCGCCAAGCATGTAAGTATTGACCCAGCTCTCAAATCCAGACTTTTTTGCCCAGGTATCTTTGTTCTCTGGGGGAAGTCCCAGATAGGCCAAAATATCGATCAGCGAATAGATCAACATGAGCGTCGGCTGAATCAATTCCAGTTCGCGGCAAGAGCGTATGGCCGTTAGTGTATTCGCTACAAATTCAGGGACATTGATTTGGCCAGCATTTTCTTCAATCATTTTAGTGAATTAAGAATCCCCAAAGCCAATGCCGCTCCGCTCAAAAAGTGGTACCAATTATCCTTAATAAAATCCGGCTCCTTGCCGATCTTCACTGTAAGAATATCTCCCCCTAAAATATTTGTAGTCACAGTATTTTCCATCTTAGATACCGAACCATCCACCATGCGCCGTTGGAGGGTAAAAGGTTGGCTGAGCGTATATGCCAAAGCCTCCGAGGCGTTTTCAGTCTTCTTTACTTCAAGCGTATTTTTTCCGATGTCCTGCAATGTGACATAAATCGTTTTATCGGAGTCGTTGATTTTGGAAGCCGTTTTTTCGAGCAAGACGAGCACTTGCGCGGGCTGTATATATTTGGTGAATTGGCTGGTTAAGATGTTGTCTAGTTCGGAGAGGGTCTTGTCTTGGACAGAGATCCTTCCTATCAGGGGCAAAGAAATAGTGCCACTGGGAGTAATTGGCTGTTTGGTATTGAGTTCGCGTCTATTGATTATTTGGACATCCAGGATATCGCCAGGTTTTAGCCTATAATCATCGGCAGAGAGGAGTGTCGTCGCAAATAAAAAAATAACGACGGTTAAAAAGGTTTTAGGGAAGTTCACAGCGTTGATTTTAACATATTATTTCGCCGTTATTCTGCGAGAGCTTTCCCAATCGCTTTTCCTAATAGTGGGGGTACCGCATTTCCTATTTGCTTAACTATTTGAGTTCTATTTCCTATAAACAAATAATCGTCATCAAAAGACTGAAGCCGGGCGCCTTCTCTCGGGGTAAGTGCTCGATTTTGGGTCGGATGAATGCACCTATTAGAAGCTGGATGCACAAAATTGACCGTAATTGTGACGGCTGGATCATTCGCATCCAATCTGGAATAACAGGAGCTAAATCCACTACTGATTAACGCTTTGGGAATTGATTTTATATTTTTACCAGCATGCCTAATGATCTCAAGCATTTTTGGTGTGTGTGATGTTGATGAGTGAAGAGTCAGGTCGACTAAGTTTTTTCGTCTCTCTTTTTGGTAGTCATTAAAACAAGTATCAAGGTAGCTATTAGATATTTCTCCTGCAGAAATCGGAGGAAGATCACTAATAGCATCCTGAACAGTTAAAGCTTGAGGAAGGTCAGCTTTTGCACAGTCTGTCGAGGAGACAAGCATATGCAATTTGTTCTTATAACCAATAGTGCTCCCTTTATATTGATGAGTAGGTTTCGGAAACTGAATTTTTTCGCCCCTCTCAACTCCAATTAACACCAGGCGTTCGCGTTTTTGTGGGACTCCAAAATGTGCCGCATTTAGAATCCTCCAGTCACTGTCATATCCAATTTTATGAAAGCACTCAAGTATTTGCTCTATTGTTTGCCCATTTTTATGCGTTGCTAATCCAACTACATTTTCCATAACGAGCGCGCGAGGTCTAAAGAAATTTACAAAAGATGCGAATTCTTCAAACAGACTATTGCGCGGATCATCATCATTGGTTGACCGAAATGGCCTTATGGAGGAGAAGCCCTGACATGGAGGGCCTCCAATTATCAGGTCGATGTCGCCCCTAGATACTTTTAGAAGTTCCGCAACTTCTATTCTCCGTACTTTGCGAATGTCCCGGCAAATGCTTTTTGCATTTCTATGATTGGCCTTAAAGGTTTCTACTGAATTTTGTAACAAATCTATTCCGAGAACAGTTTCGTACTCAGCGCAAAGACTGTTTTCGACACCCTTAGAAAATCCTCCGGTGCCACAAAAAAGATCAAAAATTTTCTTCTTCATCTCCTGATCTCCTACAACTAGAGTACAAAATTGATCCGGTGGAGACAATAGTCTCTTTTACTTTGTTTGTAATTTTGCCTACATTACAAAATGATTTTTATACTAATTTAAATCCTTATTAAGGAGATTGAGCTGCCGTCCTCAGAGCTTCTAATTCGAGAATTTTTACGCCTTATATCTGATCTGCGGACAGAGAAGCAGCTGACCCATGAGCAACTCTCTGAAATAGCTGGTGTTCACCGAACAACAATTGGGTTACTTGAAAGGTTTGAAAGAAGCCCTTCGCTACAAGTAGCTAATGAAATCTCAAACGCTCTCGGATACAATCTATCCGAACTCATACTGATAGCAGAGGAAAACACCAAGAATAAGTCTCTCATCGAATCCTCGCCTCAAGTTCACAGACCCAGACACAGGAGAGTAGACACGAGTCTCCTTCTCAATGAGGAGAAGTTTCTAGAATACACAGGATTGCATTCCGGGTGCTTGATTGAGGCTATTGAAAATTGTTATCACACCCTCGATATAATTGATGAGCAGCTTTTAGCGCGCAATTCGCCTAAAATTCGAGAATTAATTGAACTTGCCAATTTATCTTCTATGGTCGGAAATCTTCTTGCGGCAGGTCTGGCAAACGCCTCAGGAGGTCTCTATTTGCGCAACAAATCACATTCCTATCCAGATCTCCTTCCCCAAAAGAGTCCCGCCGTTGATCTTGAATTAAAAATGGCGCTAGAGACAAACAAGCCTAAAGGTCATTTGCCCAAAGCGGGGAACTATATAACTTTCCGTTACGTACTTGGAGATCGTGAGGGTGTTTTTGTTAGAGGAAAAAGTAATCGCGGAACAACGGTATGGATTTGGGAGGTAAAAGTTGGAAGGTTGAGTCAAGATGACTTTGATATAAGCAATACTCCTGGCGATTCGGGTAAAACAGCGGTAATTAAGAGTGAGGTTTTTAATAAGATGCCCCTTGTTTTTTTTGCCCCTGATTTTCTTCCTTATTCTAGAAATAAAGA
>CAYGHZ010000054.1:0-11364 GCA_964349635.1 uncultured Candidatus Marinamargulisbacteria bacterium | reverse complement strand
AGAACAATCTGCCGGCGCCTCCCGTTTTTATGTCAACGCCGATGCGGGCTCGATCATTGCTGTCCAGAGAACCAGTATTATGATCAAATCCTAACCACCATTGGTCTCCAGCGTCAGACGAATTGTTGGTAATTTTTAGAATTCCCGTACCGGTGGCGCCAGTAATAACCAGTTTGGAACTAGGCGAGGCGTTGTTAATTCCCACGTTTCCTATTAGGACTACGGAACCGGTTCCCGAAGGCTTCAATATCACGTTTTTATTGGTACCCCCAGCCTCGAAGAGTAGGGTGGAATTTCCTGTAATAGATCCATTGTTGCTACCCGTGCCCCCATTGGCTATCGGCAAGATGCCACTAACCTCGCTAGTTAATACAACCGCAGATGACGACAAAATACCGCTACTATCAAGATGTCCAACCCCTGTCGAAAGGCCCGAAAACCGAATAGCACCTGAAGAAAGAATACCGGTTGCGGCTGCGATAGCGCCACCCGAACTCACCTGAAATTGCGAGGTTGATCCAACCGACAGTGACGAAGCGGGTGCCGTGGTCAAAATTCCCAATCGGTTGTTCGTATCATCCCAAAAGAAATTGGAATTATCTTCGGTCAAAATATTGCTTCCCGAAAATACAACGGAGCCGGATATATAGCTGGATTTATCGGTTCCCCCGCGGCTGACAGCCAATTGTCCCGTCCATCCCAAGGTTAACGACGTGGCTTGCAATAGCGCCGTAGTGGGAGTTCCACCCAAGGTCAACGTAACATTGGTATCATCGGTTTTCGTAAGCGCAGCAGGGTTTTGAATGTCGTTGGCGCTAACTTGCGCCCAGGCTGGCACCGAGCTGATTTGGGTTAAAAACTTCTTTGTTGCTGTTGTATTTGCAGCCAAACGAGCCAGAGAATTAGAGGAGTTGGAATAGAGAATATCGCCTGTGGTGTAACTGCCAATGCCCGTTCCGCCCCGAGTCGTTGCCAATTGCGCCTCCGTATTCAAAACACCCCCTGCCGTAGTGTAGACCGGCCCATTTGTGGTTAACCCCGAAAAGGTAATTGTGCCCGAGGAAGTAATCGCGGTGGCAGCCGCTATAGCACCCCCCGAACTCACCTGGAATTGCGAAGTAGAACCTACCGAAAGCAAGTTATCGGGAGTTGTATCGCCGCCAATACCTACGTTGCCATTCGCTAGAATTCGTAACCGCTCAGAAGCCCCTGTCTTAAGAGACAATGGACCACCTGCACTATTTTCCATAAAAAGTGTGCTGCCAAATGGTGAAGGAACTGCGCTACCAGTTAATCCAATTAAACCCGTCCCCGCATTAGTTTCGAATTGAACTCGTGACTGTGCGCCAGTTCCAGAATTTGTATTTGCTACACGAAAATCGGTAACATTATCTTGATTAATGACGATATCTAATGGTTTTTGTGGAGAATTAGTGCCGATTCCCAGTCGATTATTGGTATCGTCCCAAAAATAATTAGCATTATCTTGCGTGTAAACACCGCCAGCCCCCGCAAAAACGACCGACCCGGAGGTGAATGTAGTCGCCGTTCCGGTACCCCCTTTCGTCACCGGCAAGGTTCCCGAAATATCACCCACGTTAACCGACGCTACCGCCAACGTTCCCGCATTCGATCGAATAGGGCCTGTTCCATAGGTCGAAAGAACCACGGATCCGACGCCGGATGGCGTTAAAGTAACGTTCTGATTCGTTCCGCCGGCTGCAAAAGTCAACGCGCCGCTGCCGGTAATCGATCCGTTATTGCTGCCGGTGCCTCCCCTAAGAATATTCAACTGAGCTTCGGAATTTAGGCGACCTCCGGCAGTGGTATAAACGGCGCCGTTGGCAGTTAGATCGGAAAATCTGACCTGACCCGAAGTCAGGATATTGCCTGTCGAACTGACCTGGAATTCGGAAGCTGAACCCACCGAAAATGCTGACGCTGGAGAAGCTGTCAAAACACCCAAACGGCCGGTAGAATTGTTCCAGAACAAGTTGGAATTATTCTGGGCCAAGGCCGTTCCGCCCGTTCCGGCAAACATTACCGATCCGGCGGTGTACGCTGTCGAGCTTAAAACCCCGTTAGCGCCGGTATGGACAACGCCGGCGGTCAAGCTGCTAATGCGAACATTGCCAGTGACATGTAACGCCTCGGAAGGAGACGCGATACCAATACCCAATCGTTTCGCCGAATTGTCCCAAAACAAATTGGGATTGTCTTCCGTAAGAATATTGGCCCCGGAAAACACAAGAGAACCCGGAGTGTAGGAGGCCTTGTTTGTACCCCCCCGGCTTACGGCCAATTGCGCTTCCGTATTTAAGACGCCTCCTGTTGAAGTGTAAATCGGCCCGTTAGTCGTTAATCCGGAAAATTGGATGGCGCCCGAAGACACAATGCCCGTTGCGGCTTGAATAGACCCGGTAGATGTCACTTGAAATTGAGAGGTTGAACCCACTGATAACGCCGACGCAGGGGCCGCATTCAAAATACCCAAACGATTGGTCGAATTATTCCAAAATAAATTGGAATTATTCTGAGCCAAGCTTGTTCCGCCGGATCCCGCAAACATAACCGAACCCGCCGTGTAGGCAGTCGAGTTCAACACGCCGGTAGCGCCCGCATGAACCACCCCGGCGGCTAGGCTGCTGATGCGCACATTCCCGGTTACATGTAAGGCTTCGGAAGGCGAGGGGGTACCAATACCCAATCGTTTCGCCGAATTATCCCAAAAGAAATTAGAATTATCTTCGGTAAGAATGCTGCTCCCGGAAAACACCACAGAACCCGGCGTGTAGGAGGCCTTATTGGTACCACCCCGACTCACGGCCAGTTGCCCCGCCCATCCCAGCGTCAGCGACGTCGCGTTCACCAGTGCGGCTGCCGGAGCCCCTCCCAGGGTCAACGTCACGTTAGTGTCATCGGTCTTGGTCAAGGCTTCTCCGGCTTGCCAAGCAGGGGCGGCGCTCGTTTGAGTTAAAAACATTTTGGTTGCCGTCGTGTTACCCGCCAGACGCGCCAGCGTATCGGTAGCGGACGAATACAAAAAGTCACCCGCCACAACTGTCGAAAGTCCAGTGCCGCCTCTGACGACAGGCAAAGTATTAGCAACCTCGGCTCCGCTTAAATCCACCGCCCCGACGGTCAAAACCCCGGTTCCCGCCGTTGCCCTGACAATATTTCCGGCGCTTAATCCCCCAATCCGAACGTTTCCGCTGACATGAAGCGTCGTCGAAGGCTGAGTTGTGCCTATCCCTAATCGATGATTAGTGTTGTCCCAAAATAAGTTCGAGTTGTCTTGCGCCAAGCTCGTTCCGCCGCTTCCGGCAAATACCAGCGATCCTTGGGTATAGGCGGTGGAACTCAAAACACCGGTCGCGCTCGAATGAACAACTCCCGCACTCAACGCGCCAATTCTGGCGTTACCGGCCACATGCAGCGCATCCGATGGGGACGCCGTTCCAATGCCCAATTTTTTAGTTGAGTTATTCCAAAACAAATTAGCATTATCCTGAATCAAACTTGTGCCGTCCGAAAATACAACCGAACCGGCCGTGTAGGATGAGGAATTGGTTCCGCCCCGGCTCACCGGCAGTTGGCCCGTCCATCCGACTGTCAGCGACGTATCTTTTAGAAGCGCGTTCGAAGGAGATCCGCCTAACGTCAGCGTTACGTTGCTATCATCGGTTTTTGTAAGCGCCTTTCCATTTTGGATGTCGTCGGCATTAATCTGCCCCCAAACCGAACTGGCACTGGTCTGAGTTAAAAATTTCTTGGTAGAAGTTAAATTATCGGGGATAGACACATAGGTAGCCACTCCGGTGCGTTGCATCACGCCGTTATTGGGAAACACATAATCCAGATCGTCCGGATCCACCGGATTGCGCCAACTGGGAACGCCGGAAGAATTGCTCTTCCACACTCGAACAGCTGCGTTAGGGGTTGCCACCACGCCCGCCGAAGTCGCGCTATTCAACACCGCCGAAAACCGGGCGCTGGAATCCAGCGACATCGCAAATCCGGCCGAATAGGGTGTGCCACCCGAGGAGGTTGTGGCTGCCCAAGCCGAACCATTCCAAATGAGATACTGGCCCAAAACAGGTACTCCGGGCAAAATAGGCTGCTGCTGCAATTTGGTCGCATTGGTCGTTACCGCCACATTATTAACCGTTACAATTCGGCCTGTTCCATCGACAATAAAACGCGGTACCTGCGAAGCCGACCCATAGACCCCAGGTAAAACACCCGAGGTATTGAGGCTAAATTCATTCCCAATCAGTTGAATCCCGTTTCCCGCGGTATACGTGCCCTGATCCCGCCATCCCGGATTTCCCAAGGAATCGGTTTTCCAGACCTTGTTCGACTGCCCAAACCCAGAATACACAAATCCCGCCGTTGTAACGCTGTTAATCGTAATCGGCACATTGACTGCCGAGGTTATTTGCCCCTGGGGATTAACCGTAAACGACCCCACCTGGGTGCTGGTTCCATAAACTCCGGCGTTAACAGTAGTATTTGCGATACTAAATTGGGATCCGGTCAGCTTCAAACCGGTACCCGCCGTATAAACAGTGGCCAAAAATTCGTTGGCGCTGGTGATTCGTCCCTTGGTATCGACAGTAAATGAGGGAATTTTCGTTGCGGAACCGTAGGTTTTGGAAACAACGCCGGTGTCGGGAAGCACAAAATCTACCGTGCCCGGTTTCCAATCCGCTCCGCTCCATTTCAACACTTCGTCAATATTAGGCGTCACCGCCGAAATTTTCCTTCCGCGAATAGCCACAACAGAAGGGGAGGGCAACTTCCCAAATAAATCCCCGCCAACCGTGCCTGTTGTAATCCCGGCGGTCTCTGCGTATCCCGAAAACATGCTGTAGGGAATTGACCGCATCTCAACAAAAATCGGCGGTTCGTCGTTAATAGAAAACCCGTACCGAGCGCCGGTGATATTCAAGATAGTGGGAGTAAGCGGAGTCGCTCGTCCCAATTGCAAATCTACCAACCCGTTCACAAATTTGATGGCCGGAAACGTCTCCTGCCAAACCGCCGTCGTCGAATCCGCCGGATAGATGCCCACCACAACCTTGCGCGTGCCCCTAATAAATCCCTTCGAGTCGCTAAACGTCGCCTGCACATCTACAATCAATGGCGCCCCGGCATAAAGGATTCCGGGAAGCAAAACGCCTAGCAGCAATACTGCCCATCGCATGTTATTCATCTTCGTCTTCTGTCACGACCTCCCTAACGCCCATCGAGGGCTCGCGACCGCCAAATGCGACGTTAATAGAGAAATAGTGCTTATGATTAAAAAACGGATTATCGCTACGCTCATAGGCATAATTAAAATCAAGTCCGGACAGATGCAATCCAAGGCCCAGAGTGTAGGTTCTTAATATATCGTTCAAAGAATAGAATTCCTTGTATCCTCCCGATAAATTAAGTAGATTCCAAAACATCGGAACATTCAAACCTGCGGATTTTAAGATTCCGGGTTTATTCCAGATTTTCTGGCCCTGCCCAAAAAGTTCAGCAATGCCCAGGTCATAGCGTCCGGATAACGTCAATTGCGCAGCCAATTTTTCATATCCCCCGGACTCAAAATTCACCTTAAAAAAGGGAATAAGATTGGTGCCTACCGCAGACACTTCTAGGGGGCCAAGATCCAAAATCCCGCCGGCTTCGATGTTATATCCTTTCCCCCTATAGTTTTCGATCGTAAATCCGCTGGCGTAATATATCCCTGCCGCTCCAAGGTGTAAGTAGGATAGGGTGGATAATTCATAGCCGGCCTTTAACATGACGTTTTGATATTTGAATGTTGATTGAGGAAGAATTTCTTTATCGGAATTTTCAAAGGTACTAAAAATCTCCGGCACGCCCGCTATGAACGATCCCGCGCCAAAGGTTCCGATCGGAGTTTTGATAGCGCCAGCCATACTAAAATAAGTTATTTCCTCCATAAACGTAGTTGTAAACAATGACACCGACATGAAGTCGATCCGATGCAACGCTGCAGGGTTCTCAAATAGCCCATTGGCGGCCCGGCTAAACCCGGCGATCTTTCCTCTCCCGATCATCTCCGCCGAGGAGCCGATGTCGGTCATCTGAAAATAGTTCGCGGCGGCATGCAACCGGATGGCAGAAATAGAAAAAACGATCAAAAACAAAATTAAGCGATTCATGGCACCACCGCCATCTTCCCTTTACCCAGAAGCCTACCTTGATGTGAAATAAAATAAAAATACACCCCGGAAGACAACTCATACCCGTAAAGCGTGCTGGGATCGATCCGAAGTCGATTATATCCGGACTTCCCCCCCTCGTTGGTTGCGGTGCGATTCGCAATGGCAACCTGGGTACCCGTCATATCAAAAATATGGATATCGATATCGGCGTCCTTGTTTAGGTTGTATCCCAATGTCGCCCCCTGAGGCCAATGCGACGGATTAGGATAAACCAACGGCAATCCCGTGATCGCCACCTGCTCGAGAGATTTGGCCAAAAGATCGCTGGCAATCCGGATGACGGTAGAGCTATAAGTATTTAATTTCAGGCTAACAAATTTGGTTCCGCCATAGGTTTGAATTCCTACCTTCGGATTAAAATTAAGATCGCCGATATCGTCCAGGTCAGATCGTCCGATCGAAAGGGTGGTAAGAGAAACGAACGACACCGGATCGGCCGCAATAACCGGAAAAAAGGTAGAAACACAGAAAAACAAAGCAAAAATGGCGTACCGCAGCTTCACAACTCCCCCCAGCAACAGTGACTACGACCGTTTGTACACTTCCCAAAAAACGTGTAGGCTAAACGCCATGTTTTTCCGTTGCTTCGAACCGCCCTACGAATTGGATTTGGAAAGCGGCCAACGCTTGGGGCCTATTAATTTAGCCTACGAAACCTACGGAAAGCTCGACCACTCCAAATCCAATGCCATCCTGGTCTGCCATGCGCTTTCAGGCGATGCCAAAGTGACCGATTGGTGGGGCGCCTATGTCGGCCCCAATAAAGCAATCGACACAAATCGTTATTTTGTGATCTGCATCAACACCATCGGTAGCTGCTACGGCTCAACCGGCCCTACGTCCGTTGATCCCAAAACCGGCAAACCCTACGGAACCACATTTCCGGTGATCACCGTTACCGATATGGTTAGGTCACAAAAAGCCCTGATCGACCATCTGGGTATTTCAAGGCTAAAAGCCGTCATCGGCGCGTCCATGGGCGGCATGCAGGCATTGGAATGGGCAATTCATTATCCCGACCAAGTCGCCGCATGTGTTCCCATCGCCACGTCCGCTTATTTGGCGCCGCAGGCTCTGGCGTTTAATGCGGTAGGCCGGTTTGCCATCACGTCCGATCGCAACATTGGCTTGTCGATCGCACGGATGATTGGTCATATTACCTATCTGTCCAACGAATCGATAGCGCTAAAATTTGGCCGACGCCTACAAAAAAAAGAACACTACAGCTACGATTTTTCCGAAGAATTCGAAATCGAAAGCTACCTCAAATATCAGGGCGATAAGTTCGTCAATCGATTCGACCCCGATACCTACCTGTATCTCTCCAAAGCCATGAGCTATTTCGATTTGGTCAAAGAATACGGATCGCTTAAAAAAGCATTCGGAAAGGTTCAGGCCAAATTTTTGGTCATGTCCATTTCCTCCGATTGGATTTATCCCTCCAAACAAAGCAAAGAGATCGTCAAAACCCTCATGAATTTAAATAAAGAGGTAACGTATTGCGAATTGGATTCCCCCTACGGCCACGACGCGTTCTTATTGGAAAACGACCAACTCTCCGGCGTCATCGCCAATTTTTTGGAGAACAGCCATGCTTGATTGGGTGAAAAAGAAAATAGAACCTCTGATCGAAGCTAAATCAAAAGTGCTTGATCTGGGTTGCGGCAGCGGCGATCTATTGGAATTACTGATTCGAAAGAAGCATATAAAAGGTTACGGAATCGAAATCGATTTCAAACATATTTTAGATTGCACGAAACGCGGCATATCGGTGTTCCAAGGAAACATCGATGAGGGCCTACCGGAATTTCCTGATCATTCTTATGACTACGTGATCCTCAGTCAAACGCTACAACAGGTCCAAAAACCGGATGTGGTGATATCGGAGGCATTAAGGGTAGGGAAAAAAGTAATCGTCACCTTCCCCAATTTTGCCTACTTACCGATCCGCTACCAGTTCCTGTTGGGCCGCGTGCCGAAATCAAAAGAACTGCCTTACGAATGGTACAACACGCCCAACATCCGAATCCTCACCATCCGGGACTTCCGCCGATTCTGCAAAAAACATCACATCAAGATCATCAAAGAAGTCCCCGCCTTCTCACGATTTATGCCCAATCTCTTGTCTCAAGCGGGAATTTTTATTATTTCCCTACAACGCTCTACCAAATAATCCCGGGAATCCCCAAATCTGCCCGCAGTAAACAACAAAAAGTCGCTGACCAGCTGCGCCTTATCCTGTTCAAGCATCGCCTGAATCGCCTGCGCTTTCGCCGGATCTTTTAACGTCTCGTCCAGACACTTCGTCCAATATTCCGTTTGAGCCGAATAACTTTCATCCGCAGGCTGACCCGAAACAAGTAACAAGTCTTTTAATTTTAACGTCGTTTCCGTCACGCGCCGCACCACCCATTCCAAAATCTCTCCGCCCTCAAGGGCCTCAAAATCAACGCTTTGATCCGCACGAATAAACGTGGTCACAATCAATGCCATCAAATCCGAATACAGGTACATATAGTGGTCTTCGGTATCAAAAAACCAAGTATCCGAAAAATACATCCAATACATCCGCGTCGCGCGCGCAGGATCTGTTCTTGCCACATCCGCCATATTTTGCAGCGGCCCCTTGATCGATCCCCAACGCGGGGCAATCTCGGCCAAAATCTCAAGAAGCGCTGTCAAACTGTTCTCGCCGCATACTTTGCTGGACTCCGCCAAGGCGCCAATCTCGGCCGGCAAGACATGGTGCTGAATCACGCCATGCCCCAATTCATGAAACAAAATCGTCTCGCCCATCTCTTCAATAAACGGCTCCTGCTTAATTCCACCGTGAAAATCCAAGACTTTTTGTTTAATCCCATCGGCAATTTCATGAAACGGGGTAGGGTGATACGTATGCGGCGACTCCGCAAACGCCATCCACTTTTGATGAAAAATCGTCACTAGCGATTCGCGCCTGACAAACACGTCCTTGTCCCCAATCACCGCCGCCATCGCTACAATTGTATTAGGCGACCGCACTAGTTCCCGATTCATAAAAAAGACGTCATACGCATCCATTTTTTTAGCCGTGCCGATGCCAAAAATAAATTCTTTTTCGTACCCATACATTCCGCCCTGAAGCATATGATCGGATCCGGTCTCCCGCAGCATGGTGTTGAGTTCCGAAAAGTCATGAATAGAAAACGTCCGATCAAAAACCGAGATTGCCATGCTTTCTATTTTGCCCTTGGCAGCCTTAACGGACAGCTTATCCAAACCCAGCTTCGCTAAATGAAGCGAAACGGTTTCGTGAAACTGTTGGGCATGCTCCTGATTGATCGGCGCATCCGGCTCCATCTGCAACACGTTGCGACAAAACGAAAGTTTTACCTGCTGCTCGCCGGCGTCCCCCCATCGCCCGGTCTTTTCCATCACATAATATTGCAGGTACGCATAAAACCGCAGCTGCCGCTCAATTTCAGCTTCAATACTCAAGGCTAAATCGGACGTTGCCGCGGCTGGCTAACAATCCCCAAGGCCTGCAGGCGATCTTGAATATACTTGTGATGGTTATAATCGTATTCTTCAGCTTTAGTTTTTCCACAGCTCAACACTAAAAACTTCATCAACGTCTTTTTCTTTTCAAGTTCCAGATACGCCTCGATTTTCTGCTGCGTCTCCGCCGAAAACATCCCGACGTAATTAAACATCCGAGACCAAAACATCGTAAGAAACGTATACGATTTATCGTCGATCATAATGCCTTCTTTACGACAGTTTTCATATGCCAGCGTCCGCACATAAGGAAAATCGCGCTCGTTATTGAGCAATAAAAACTTTGCTCCCTTTACAAGTCTCTGCAATTCGTCCGACCCGGCAGATATTAAATCGGTCAACTTTTCGATCATACTTGCCTTGTCATCAGGCAAGTTTCTCTTGCCGCTGAAACTAAGATCATTCTTAAGTTTTTCAAAATTAACAGACTTATCCGGATTAATATAACGCAAGAGCATCAACGACATTAGCTCCGAATACAAGTACATGTAGTCGTCCTCGGTATCAAAAAACCACGTGTCCGAAAAATACATATAAAACATCCGGGTCGCGCGCGTTAGGTCTGTTTGCGCAATATCGACCATATTTTGCATCGGCCCCTTTATCTTTTGATGAGAGGGCGCAAACTCGGCAAGCAATTCCAGCAACGCCATAAAAATTCCGTCTTTGAATTTCTTGGTAGCTTCGGCAACGGAACTCTTTTCGATAGGCAAAATATCTTGTTGGATAATGCCATGTCCCAGTTCGTGCCATTTTACAGTCTCGGTCATATCGTTAATAAAAACATCCTGCGCTTTCTTCAGCAACGCCTCGGAAGTAACCTGATAAAGACTAAGCACATGCCGTTTAATAAATTCAGAGATTCGGTAATCCAGATTGGTTTGTATCCGGTCTTTCTCGTCCTGGCTTTGGTGAAACAGGGACACCCACTTTTGATAAAAAATCGTTAAAAACGCTTCCTTGCGAAGCGTCACGACCATCCCTTCGTTAATAGCCGCCATCGCCATAATGCAGTTTGGGGTACGCAAAATTTCTTTTTCAAGCGTCACGATGTCATATCCGTCTATCGATTCGCTGCGTCCTGTTCCCAAAATCACCAGGGTGTCAGCGCCATAGGTCCAGAATTGAAGAATATGATTCGATCCGACAAATCGAACCAATTTGTTTATCTTCTTAATCTCCTTAAAACTAAACATTTTCCCAAGGACTTGGAAATTAAAATTTTGATAGGCGGACTGAGCAGACTCCAAGGTCATCGCCTTGATACCAAGATCTTCCAATGTTTTTTCTACCGTCAGCATAAAGGCAAAGGCATGATCCTGCCCCAACGGTTGATCCGCAGGGAGATTGAGAACGTTTCGACAAAATGAAAGCTTAGCCTGCTGCTCTCCGCCATCGCTCCACTTGCCCGATGTTTCCATAATAAAATATTGGAGATAAACAAAGCGCTTTAACTGATCTTGAACCGAACTTTCAACCTGTAAAATAAGTTTTTTTAGGTCCGCGGGAACGAAAACAATATTTTCTGATTTTAGATAGCTTTCAAGGGTTCTGAATCTGTTGGAAATACCGGAGTCGTTAAGCA
>CAYGHZ010000053.1:0-11520 GCA_964349635.1 uncultured Candidatus Marinamargulisbacteria bacterium | reverse complement strand
TTTCAACGGCCAAGTCCGTAATTTCAAAGCTGGAAGATGGCTTCAAGAATTCGGTAGACTTGGTAGGAACAAAGACTTTTTGAACGTTTTCGCAATCGGACATTTAGGCGACCGTGACCTCCTTGCAAAGATAGACGTCCTGAATAGCGTTCAATAATTTTATTCCCTCGTCAAACGGTTTTTGAAACGCTTTGCGCCCGGAGATCAGTCCCATTCCGCCGGCGCGCTTGTTAATGACCGCAGTTTCAACCGCTTGCTTCAAGTCATCTTTCCCGGAGGCCCCTCCGGAGTTAATCAACCCGGCGCGTCCCATGTAATTATTGATCACTTGATAGCGACATAGATCGATCGGATGATCGCTGCTCAACTCCGAATAGACTTTGTCATGGGTCTTTCCAAACTTGATTGCCTTAAACCCGCCGTTATTGGTCGGCAATTTTTGTTTGATGATATCGGCCTGGATGGTAACGCCCAAATGGTTGGCTTGACCGGTTAGATCGGCCGCTTCGTGATAGTCGACGCCGTCTTTTTTGAAATCACTGTTGCGAAGGTAGCACCACAAGATCGTCGCCATTCCCAATTCATGGGCTAATTCAAAGGCTTGGCTGACCTCAATAATCTGGCGGCGGCTTTCTTCGGAACCGAAGTAGATGGTGGCGCCCACTGCCACACACCCCATGTTGTACGCCTGCTCAATCGAACCAAACATAATTTGATCAAACGCGTTGGGGTAGCTCAGCAACTCATTATGATTAAATTTCAAAATAAACGGGATTTTATGAGCATATTTTCGTGAAACACTTCCCAAAACGCCCAGCGTAGTCGCTACCGCATTGGCGCCGCCTTCGACCGCCAGTTTTACAATATTTTCCGGATCAAAATACATTGGATTAGGCGCAAACGAGGCGCCGGCGGCATGTTCAATGCCTTGATCGACCGGGAGAATCGAAAGATAACCGGTACCAGCCAATCGCCCGTGATTATACAGTGTCTGCAGGCTGCGAAGGACGCGATTACTGCGATCGGTTTGTGCAAAAATACGATCTACCCAATCAGGCCCCGGTAAATGCAGCTGTTCTTTGGAAACGGTTTTACATGTGTGATTAAGTAGTGAATCCGCCTTGTCACCTAAAAGAGACTTGATATCCTGATACGATAATTTTTGTTTTTCGAGAGTCGTTACTGGGCTCATGCAAAGCTCCTTTTAATATTTGGGATATAGTGGATATACTAACATCGATGCCCCCCTACATCCACCATACGGTCGTGCGTATGTACGATACCGACGCCGCCGGCATTATTTATTTCGCCAGCCAATTTCGGTTTGCCCATGACGCCTTCGAATCGGTGATGGCGCTGAGCGGAAAAGGGTTTCGCGATTTGATTGAAAATGAGTCCTATATGTTTGTCATTGTCCATGCCGAGTCGGATTTTAAGGCGCCGATGCGACTGGGCGATAAAATTGCGGTAAAAACCATCGTGTCTCATATCGGTCACACCTCGTTTTCGATGGCGTATGAAATCACCAATCAGGATGGGGTCGTGACGGGCACAACCAAGACCATCCACGTGGCGCTGGACAAGGCTACATGGAAAAAGCGGGAGCTGCCGGACGACGTTAAGGCGTTTTTGAGGAAGTTTGAAAATCCCTAATTTTGGGAAAAAATGTGCTAATGAAAGGCCTGGGCCCCAAACGGAATCTTCCGCCCATCCAACCCAAGAAGAAATCGGAACCGCCAATGAAAGCGGCTGTCGATCTGAGCGCCGTTAGGCAATTGGCGACGCCTTCTCCGTTGCCTGTCGAAAAAAAGACATACCGCCTCTCTCCGCTGACTATTTTGGATACATTGTCGGAGCGCTTCTTTTCTGCCAAGGAACAAGACCAAAATAGGATGGCGGTGCTAAGGGCAATACCATCCTTAAATGCGATATGCTCCACACCGAGAAACGAAGATACCCTGGCCCAAGAAGTGGAGGAGTCAAAAACCGCAGTAGACACCTTATTTAAACAAATTACGCACTCCCTATCTGCCGCAGATGCGAAAAACCAAAACACGATACGAGGTAAGATGATCGGTTTTCTAAACGTGCTTGAATCCATCCGGTTAGAGACGGATATTGATTTACTTCCGCCGGTTTATGCGATTCCGCTGCTTCCGGTCGTCCAACGACGAGAACGATTCGTCATTGAAGGTCATCCGCACGTATCGGGCGAAAAAGCGGTAGTTAAAATCAATGGCAGCACCTATGTTGCGACCAATGTCTCATTAAAAAATGAAGAACAATTAGGGCGTAAAGGTAGCTTTGGAAGAACACGGACCGTCTATTGTGTGGAGGATAAAAAAGAATATGCCAACAAGAAGGTCAAAGTGCGATTTTATGCAGATTTATTTGATCTTTACAGAGAATGTTCGATAGCCAATACGTTGGCCGACTCCGGCGCCAAACATATTCTGCCAATCAAAGAAGCATTCTTATACGCCGATGGAAAAAAACGCAACGCTGCGGTGATCATGGAACGATGTTCCAGTTTCTCGGACGCCGTCACCCGGACAGCCAAGAGCAACGATTTTAAGTCTCTTTTCTCGTTAATGCGCGGAATGGGAGAGGGCATATTGGAAATGCATCGGCTCGGTTTTTTTCATAACGACATAACCTTGAGGAACGCTATGATTAGAGAAAATGGGACACCGGTTCTAATCGACTTTGGATTGGCGATGCGGATCGATCAGCTGCCAGAGTGGCGGGCTGTAGGTTTGGGTCGTGGCCAAATTGGCGGAACAAATCCCGACCCGGATTGCGTCAAATTTCGGGCAAGAAAAGCAACAGCCGATGAGCTGGATGGACGCAAGATCGATGTATTCGCATTTGCGGTTAGTCTATTGGAGGCAGTGGGAACACCGGCAGACTACAAAGGCGACGGGGTCTCTAATTTTGTTGGAGGCGTTCGTACGGCATTGACGACCTGGCCTCCGCAATGGATGCTTCTTGCCGACCTAATCTATCACTGCATAACGTCCCGGCAGACGAACCGATATACAATGGAAGACGTAATGACTGATCCGTTCTGGAATCAGTTCAGCGGGCCGTGAGGAAATAGATCAGTTGTAAGGAGTCGTATCTAGCGCCATAGGCAACCTGCATTCCCTGATTTAGCATCCGCTGCAAATCCGATGCGGGAAATCGAATTTCTTCGCATTCGGGGATATTACTAAGATCGTGAATAAACATGGTGTTTTCATCTTGGCGCAACGCAAAAATATGGTCATGTTTTTCGGGGCCCGATAATAAAAGACCAATGACGTCCTGATCGCAGGGGACTTCCGATCGCAGGCGCTCGTAGGCTTCAAAATAGCCGCCAGGGCCAATCGATGTTTGCAAGGTATGCCGTTCGACCAAGCCCCACTGCTCTAGCCATGCTTCGTCAAAATGGTTGGGCGATGGTCGGTCCGAATAGCCGGTTTTCAGATGGTAATCAAAAATTCGGATTTGGTTGAATGAGGCCTTTAGACCGTAGCATTTTTTTTCGCGGCAATAATGAAGAAAGACCGCCATACAGGCGTCGCCAGGGTTAAAGACATAATCGTCGGGCACATAGGCGATTAGCTTCCTCATCCGGATGAGTTAATAATATCATTAGCATTCGGGCGGGAAAGTATATGTTAAAGAAGGGGGCAGCATGGATTTATCCTCTTCGTCGAAAAATTGAATGCTAGAGGACCGCGGGGTCGATGTCGCAGATTCGCTGGCCCGGGGCGAATTGGTGCGGGTAGGGGAAGGAAGCGCCGGCATGGCTTGTTTGACAGGCTGTTCTTCACGCCAGTCGATCCGTACGGTCGCCGGC
Organism: uncultured Candidatus Marinamargulisbacteria bacterium; assembly: GCA_964349635.1. Classification (GTDB taxonomy): domain Bacteria; phylum Margulisbacteria; class Marinamargulisbacteria; order SXXA01; family CAYGHZ01; genus CAYGHZ01. The sequence goes on along the minus strand of CAYGHZ010000053.1, from coordinate 7,676 downwards.
AATTCTCTGGGCGAATTCCGACGCATGTCGACAAATTCCATTATCGTTTCCGGAAAATCGGGGATCTCATCCGGCGAATTCCCGAGGGGATAGCATATTCCGTCATACCAGCTCAAGTGAATTAGTCGTTTCGATCCCGCAGGCGTATAGACACCCAGCCCGTTTGGCCGTCCTTGAGTCCATTTGCCTTCGTAGCCGAGATGTTCATCCCAACTTATTTTCACGGTCTCGCCGTTTGATCGTCGAAAGGTACCTACCCCGTGAGGCAAATAACATTTGGCCTTATTTGAAAAGTAGGCTTCTCCAATATACTTCCCATCAAGATAATCTATAGGCGTGTGAAATGTTAAGATTGGCTTTCTTGATAGGCCGGTCCATTTATAACGTCCCGTAGGCGTTGCGATCAGTTTTGATAACATCCCGATCGATTTGCAAAAAGGATACCTGAAAAATCAGGTCACATGTGACAAAAATGCAAGCTTAACACGGTCAATAATGGTAGCGGCATTGCAAAATTTCTATCGCTTTTTGTCCGACCCGATACACCAATCGATGTTCTTGGTCGATGCGCCGAGACCAACAACCCGCCAGATCATGCCGAAGCGGTTCCGGTTTGCCAATTCCGGAAAAAGGGCTTTCTTGAATATCCCGAAGCAATTGTTTGATACGTTCCACTTTTTTTAAGTTGATCTTTTTGAAATAGAGTATGTCTTCCTCGGCCTGCTTCTTAAGAACGATTTTTCTAAATTCCAAGAGCCTTTTCCAATGCTTGAACCGATTTAAAAGACTTGCCCTTATCTTTTAGGGCGGCTGACAACCTTTCCCTATTATTTTTGGTCCTCAGGAGATAGGCCGTCTCGTTAAGTTCAAGAAAATCGGATTCCGACATGATAACGACATTTTCTCCTTTTTGCCGTGTCGCCAAAACAATTTCATGATTTTGGCAAATATGATCGAACTCCTGTTTTTGGTGTTCTCGCAAATCTGAAGCAGTAATGGTTCTATACACGCAGATCACCTCCTATTTCGTACGAATCATTGTACAATGATAGTACCCTGATTCCAATAAAACTTAAACATGGCTCAAAAACACCTTCCGATTAACCTTGCCTGAAGAATCAATCCTCTCAGGCCATGGCAAAAACCGATCAGGAATCTTAAATTTCGGAAGCTTTCCCATCAGGTCTTCTTTTGCTGCTTGTCCTTTCACAAAGGCGATAGGCCGGTGGCCAAACTCGGGGTGAGGAACGGGCACAACAACGGCATTTTCCACTCCGGGCAAGCTCATCAGGTGCATTTCGATTTCTTCCGGGTGAATATTTTCGCCGCCGGAAATGAACATAGTGTCTTTGCGGCCGGTCACCACCAGGCCATTGTCCCAGTACCCCAGGTCGCCCGTGGGGAACCAGCCGCTATGCGGGGCGTCCAAATAACCGGAAAACAGGGTAGGGCCGTTGACCCAAATCTCTCCATCGTCGGTGATCTTCAACTCGCTATGCTTTAAAACTTTTTTGCCCAAGGCAATGGTCGACGCCATTTCGGTACATCCGTAAGTGGGAATTACCGGAGGCTGAATTAAATGAGGAGGGATAGACGCACCGCCTAAAAGCAACGCTTTCAAATACGACAAATTAGACTTGTTTCTGATTAGCTGGGTAGGCACCATCGAGGCAAAGTGAACCTCATCTACGGTTCGATTTAATACAAGAGTCGCGTCCGCCGCGAGGCACCTAAACAGAATCGCAAGCCCTCCGACGTGATATAGCGGCAAGGAGAGCAGCCATTTATCACCGGGGCGCACGTCCAGGGCCTCGACCACTCCCAGTGCATTGAAATGGTGATTATCAAACGTATGGACGGCCAATTTGGGTTTACCGGTCGAGCCGGAGGTTTGGATGATGGTACCGGGCGCCAAATCGTCACCCGAAACCACTTGCCGGATTAAAGAGTCGGGATCGGGGAGACGGCCATGGACGAGAAAAATACATGCTCCCAGGCGATATAAAGCCAGAAAATCGATGACGTCTTGGAAGGAATTAGTGGTTTTTAGGGCGACTCGGCGGCCTTTGCCGATGTCGGTTAGGGTTTTGATTTTGGAGGTGATTAGAGAGTCGACTTCTGGTTTTGTCCAGGTTTTTTGGTTGTCTATGATTGTTATCATGATTCTCTCACCTCCGGACTCCTTAAGGAATTCCGATCGCTTCGCATCCTTAAACTCACCCGGCCTTCGGCCACCCTCTCTTGGAAAGAGAGGGGATTTAGATAATCCACGCTAAACAAAACAAAACCGTATAAATAACCAGCAACCGCCCCGTCTTTTCAAGCGCAACATTGAGCGCAGCGCCTTCCTGATTCATCACCAATTTTACCGTCGGTCGGGCTAACGGAAGCATCAAAAGCGTCATCAAAAGCGTCGTCTTAAAGGGCGGAATCAGAAGCATAACCCCGGGAACAATCGACGCCAAAAACACCGAGGCAATATAGTGTCGCCTCGCGGCATGCTTTCCAAAACGAACGGCCAACGTTTTTTTTCCGGTGGTTTTGTCTTCATCGATATCCCGGATATTATTGACAGTCAAAATAGCCACCGAAAGCAGTCCGGGCGCAAGTCCGGCAATCATCACCTCCGGCCGCATCGAAAGCGCTTGAACGTAATACGTCCCTGCGACCGCAACCGGCCCAAAAAAGATCAGGACAAAAACATCCCCTAATCCCAAATAGCCCAAAGGGTAGGGTCCGCCCGTATATAAGATGCCGGAAATAACCGCCGCCACACCAATCAACACAATCGGCCAGCCGCCCCGAACGACCAAATAAATCCCGGCAAGAACGGCCAGGGCAAACGTAACCACAAATGCGGCTTTCATCGCGTTGGGAGAGATGGCGCCGGATTGGGTCGCTCGTTTTGGGCCGACGCGACGAGCAGTATCCGCCCCTTTTTTAAAATCAAAATAATCGTTAGCGAAATTGGTTCCGATTTGAATCAGCAACGCGCCAACCAAAGCGGCAAGCGCCGATAGCACATGGAACTTGCCGTTGGCAAAGGCCATAACCGATCCGATAACGACCGGACAAATCCCTGCCCAAAGCGTTTTCGGTCGAGCCGCTTGGATCCAGACCTTAAGGACGCCGCTCAAATTTTCCAAAATTGGGACGCCGTTTTTCAACAAACGCATCGCGGCCTTCCCGGCCTTCTTCGGTCATGTAAAACAGCATGGTCGCGTTTCCGGCCAGTTCCTGAAGGCCTGCTTGGCCGTCGCAATCCGCATTTAGCGCCGCCTTTAGACACCGAATGGCCATCGGCGAATTGGCCAATATTTCTTTGCACCATGTGACGGTTTCTTCTTCCAGCTTTTCGTACGGAACCACCGCATTCACCAAGCCCATTTCAAGCGCCTGCGCCGCATTGTATTGACGGCACAAGAACCAAATTTCGCGCGCCTTTTTCTGACCGACAATCCGCGCCATATAACTGGCGCCATATCCGCCGTCAAACGATCCGACCTTCGGACCTGTTTGGCCGAACAAGGCGTTATCCGCCGCAATCGTAAGATCGCACAGCAGATGAAGCACATGTCCTCCGCCAATAGCATAACCCGCCACCATCGCGATTACCGGTTTTGGGCACGTGCGAATCTGGCGTTGAAAATCCAAAACGTTTAACCGCTCCATCCCTTTTTCGTCCCGGTATCCGGCGTCCGCGCGGATTTTTTGATCTCCGCCGGAACAAAACGCGTCGCGACCTTCTCCGGTCAAAATCACAACGCCGATGGTCGAGTCAAATCGCGCATCGTTCAGGGCATCTTGCATTTCGTCGACGGTAAGAGGGCGAAATGCATTACGAACCTCCGGCCGGTTAATGGTAATTTTGGCGATGCCGTCGGCTTTTTCATATTTGATATCGGAATAGCGTTTAGCCGTCTGCCACATGGGTTCCATTATACTTTCCTATAATCAAATCGGCTAAGGATACTTTGCTTTTCGAAAGGGCCGAATTAAAAAATTTAGCAATCACCACTTGATGGTTTAACCTCCCGGACGCCAATTGATCGGCGGAGTAGATTTCAAATAATCTCAGCATCCCGTTAATGTGACGCAAATTCACAATGTAGGGCTCCAAAATATTAGGATGAATCGGAACGCGCGAACATAAAGCAAACAGCCCCTCTTTATCCCTTTGTTGTATATGACTGTTAAACGGATCGTGATTTCCAATAGCCATCAAGATGGGATTTACGCGTTGGATCGTTTCAACCAGTGGATTTGAGATGCCGGTCATTTGCACCCACAAAAACTCCTCAGGTCCCATTTTCTCCCGCTGCTGTTCACGCCATGCTTGGCTCTCGCGAATCGGGTCACCGGATTGCCATCCCAACACGTCAAACGTTTGGGCCATATTTTTAACGACTTCCGGGCTTCCGTCGGGGAACAGGTTTTCGGTATCAATGACCAATGGATTGACCGATTGGATAAAGCTAGCTCTTAAAAAGTACGGATTAATGAAATTATGGGGATTCCAATCCGGAATGGCGCCCACCACAAAACAAAAGGCATATACCTTAATTAAGTTATAAAGCTCTGCGTCAAAAAATTGATGATCTCCGGTAATAAATCTCCGGACGATATTACAACCGTTCATATACGAAGGTTGAAAATGGCGCGACGTATTGGCTTCGGCCGCCAAATAATACCCAATGAGTTCCCTCATACGAAGTTCTTTGGCCTCCATAGGCTTAATAAAATAATGTTTTTTCCCGTCCTTTGTTTCTCCAAATAACATTCCGGAACTATGCCGAGTCGCCGAAACCCCGCAATGCATTTCACGTGCGTAAGGCCCGCCATCTTCTTCGTCGAGCCGAGCTCTTTCCTGCCAGGGAACCTTGGGCTGCGCTATTAGCGATTCACGATGTTGCTTAAAATCTTGATAGGGAAGCGGCAACAGAAATTTGCATACGGAAAGCTCTTCGACGCAAGGCCGAACCATCAACCGACTCCGATAGGGCCATCGCACAAAAAAATCGTAGGGAACGGACTGAGAGGTATCGAGTTTTGAATCTTTGAATGAGGAACGTGAAGATGTTGAAAACGTTGAGCGTAACGACCTGGAAGCGGAATGTCTGACTTGGCGAACCAACGGACGCGCCGACAACAACAATGGAGCAAAACAAGAAGACAGTTTCATCAGTAAGTAAATTTTCTTGTGGTAGCCCCACGGGGATTCGAACCCCGGCAGCCAGACTGAAAATCTGGTGTCCTAACCACTAGACGATGGGGCCAAAGAGGTAAAGTCAGAATATAACATTCCGGGGAAACCTATTGCAATCGCGATTTTAGCGCTTGAATATCTTCGTTGGAGGGCGCCAAGTTTTGAATGTCCTGATCGCCCATCAAATAATACATAATCGACTTTGTGTTTTGGACGTGATCGATGCCCAATGCATGGCCAAATTCGTGAGTCAAAATCAGTGTTAAATCTGATAAATCAAAGAAGTGATAAATATTGATTTGGGAGCCCGTATATTCGCCTTGGTGAAATAATTTGGGTTCCCCAAACTTATCTTTGTACGACGTCACGCCTGCGTTGTAGCGAACAGTCAGGCGATTAATTTTAGTAACCAAATCGTTCAAACTATCCGCCAATGCATTGAGCCGGACGCGCTTTTGTTCCATCCCCAGTTCCAAAAGCGACAACTGCTTTTTGGTGCGCTGAATGCGAAGGTAATCAGACTCCGGCGCGCCGCCTTTTTGGTTCCATTGATTGATTTCTTGGGCCAGCTGCTTGCTTTGAAAGTTAAGACGAAAAGCATTGTCATCAAATTCTTTTTTGCTTTGTTCATAAATTTTTAAGACATCACGATATTTATGCACTAATGCGCGATGATTTTTTTCCAAGTCGGTTAATTTCGATTCCATTATTTTTTGAGTCACGGCGTCCTGATGGCGAACGTCATAAATCAGATTTACTTTGAACGACGCATTCGGGTCATAAACTAAAACGTTTTCGGAAGTGACCGACTCCCAAAGCGTCTCGGCGCGGTTCATGGCCTCGCGCAATTGACGGGTATTGATGCCGAAACGGGTGTCTAATCTGCCGATCGAATAACGGATGGGAAAGGCAGCCTCCATTGTAGAAGCGCACAGAAAAAAAAAGAGCAGGAATTTAAACTTTCCGGATAAGAGCAATATATTTTCCCAATACCACAGTCTCAAAATTTTTTCGGTCTAAAACAATGGCTTTGTACGACTCATTTTCCGGCTGAAGCCGAACATTGTCTTTGTCAAAAAAAACACGCTTCAACGTCGCCGATCCATCCGTCATCACAGCCGCAATTTGGCCGTTCGCGACTGTGACTCCGGTTTGAATAATTGCTAAATCCCCGTTTAAAATACCAGCATTTTTCATGCTGTCGCCTTTGACCTTTAACGCGTATCGGCCCGGCGCAGTCTGAATTTCTTCGACGTCTTGCAAGGTGCCGGAATAGTCTTCGGTCGCCAGAGTAGGGGATCCGGCCGCAATTTTTCCGAGAATGGGTATGGATTGAGGCTCCAAATATTTTAATATTTGAATTCCGCGCGCGCGTCCCAATCGGCGAATATAGCCCTTCTTTTCAAAATGCTCCAAGTACGTTCGAACGGTTCCGTCGGACTTAAACCCAAAGTGACTGGAGATATCGGAATAGGCGGGCGGAGCGCCGTTTTCTTTGGCAAATTGGCAAATAAACTGAAACACTTTTTTCTGGAGCTCAGTTAATTTTTTCACAAAAACAATATATCACGGTTATAATTATTTTTATGAACAAAGACAAACTGATCAAACGCGTAGCCATTCGGTTAAGCAAGTCCAACAAAGAAATTAAGAAAGTGGTCGAAACGGTGTTTGGCGCCATTATCGACGAAATGAAAACGGGAAAACCCGTCACAGTAGTGGGATTTGGTAAGTTCGAAGTCCGCCGCCGCAAAGCCCGAAAAGGCATCAGTCCCCGAACCGGCAAGGTCATCGACATTCCGGCAACCAAGACTCCGGCATTTGCGCCGGGAAAAGCCTTGCGAGATGCCGTCAAAAAGCGCTGATCTCGCAACACTTATCGCCGGGTCTACTGACAACAGCATTTATCAAATCCGGCCGGACGTTATTTTTTTTCCAAAATCCACCCAAGACGTTCAACAGCTTTTAAAGGAAAAAAAGGGCCCTTTCACAGCACGCGGCGGCGGCACCGGAACCAATGGTCAGTCGCTTAATCATGGGTCTATTTTGGATTTTTCCAGGCACATGAATGCGATTTTGGAAGTCAACGTCGCCGAAAAATGGGTGCGTGTTCAGCCGGGAGTTGTGTTGGATCAGCTTAACGCTCGCTTGAAACCCACCGGATTATTCTTTGCTCCCCATGTAGCGCCTGGCAATCGCGCCACAATTGGTGGCATGATCAATACGGACGCCTGCGGAAAAGGCTCGCGCGTCTATGGTCGAACCAGCCAGCATATTATCGAGTTAACTTGTGTCTTGGCCGACGGATCATTGTTATCCGAAAAACCGGAAATCAATGAAATATATAAATCGAAAAAGCATCTAATCGAAGCTAGATTCCCAAAATTAAAACGCTTTATGACCGGCTACAACCTGGCGCATATGACAACTATAAATTCGCTGATCGCAGGATCCGAAGGCACGTTGGCGA
>CAYGHZ010000052.1:0-11530 GCA_964349635.1 uncultured Candidatus Marinamargulisbacteria bacterium | reverse complement strand
ATATTTTCTTTTAATTCGCTTATTTTTTTGTTTTTTTCCTTCATGATAAGCATCAGCATAACACCGGGTAAAAACCCGCATTTTTCAAGCGTATGAAATGAAGCGGTGAAGCCTCCTGACGATTCCACGGCCAACCCGATTTCATTTTTATTTCGCGCGTTTTCCAGAAATTCTGAAAAATATTTAAAGCCGACTGCTGTTTCCAGCGCCGGATTTAAGATGCGCGACGAGGCGATAGTCGTGGCAATGGTGCAGGGAATGTTCTTGGAGATAATGAAATCGTAAATGATCATGCAGACTTGTTCAGGAGTAAGCGAATCAATGACGTGCCGGTCTGCATCCGGATCGTTGGAGATCACGATATCGGCAGAATAATGCTCGGTGGATTTTGTGGGATTGGTTTCGATGCCGCCGAAAGCGGATCGAGGTTCTTCATGATAAATTTTGAAATTTTTGATATCCAAAATCGAAAAAATTAAGCGCCATATCGCTCCTGCTGTGCCGTGTTTGGCATCGACGGCGACGGAGAGGTTTCCAAAATCAGGTTTTTGCATCCGCAAATTTGCCAATGCGTTGTTAACCAAGTCTTCGGCGAATTCGTTAAATTGATTGACGGTAGAAATCATTGGCTAATTGTTCCAATTCTTGGGTGACAGAGGTGGGTGCCGGTGCGCCGTTAGCAGGATTAAATTTAATGCCGTTATAGTTTGGGGGATTATGGGATGCGGTCAGCATTAAGCCGCCATCTAATTTGTTTTTGACGACGTACCAAGACACGTAGGGGGTGGGGCAACAAGCGTCTGAAAAATGGACGTTGACGCCTTCCTTGGTCAGCGTACTTACCAATTCTTGTGTGAAACTGCCTTCGACACGCTCAGGCGAATTGCCTGTGCGCGGATCGTAGCCGACGAATATCGTCGGGGTTGGTTTGGCGCGCTTTAAATAGACCGCGACCGCTTTGCCAATGGCGTGAACATGACGTACGGTGAAATCTTTGCCGATGATGCCGCGATGGCCGGAGGTACCGAACGAAATCATGGTTTTATCATATACCAACACCGATGCGGAATCGACGCTCGAAAATCTTCCGACGGATGCGGCGTTGTTTTTTCTTTGGCTTTCAAATTAGGTATTTTTTCGGCGTTTAAACGAAATTTTTTCGAGTTGGTGCTAAATAGCAACAGTCCGCCAGGTGCTAAAACCGCCTCACAGGCCGCAAGTAGGCGCGGATAATCTTCATCTACCGCAAACCACCCGGTCATTTTTTTGGATCGGCTAAACGTCGGAGGGTCGCACACGATAATATCGAATTGTTTCTTTTTCTTGGCGGCATATTTTAAATAGTCGAAGCTGTCTTGAGAGAAAATGCGGTGGGCAGGCCCCTCCGAAAATCCGTTTAGGGCAAAATTTCGCCGCGTCCAGTCGCCGTAGACTTTGCTCAAATCTACTGTTGCCGTTTCGATGGCGCCTCCTGCCAGGGCATAACACGTAAACGATCCGGTGTAGGCGAACAAATTTAAGACGCGTTTTCCGGACGCCATTTTTTTGATCGCTTGGCGATGATGTCGATGATCCAAAAAAAGGCCGACGTCGACATAGTCGGTTAAATTAATTTCGAATTTTAAATCTTGCTCGACAATGGTTTTAATAAGATGCCGATGATCCAGTTTCTCGTATTGCACGCCTTCTTTACGGACATGGCGTTCTTTAACGAAAAGATGATCAGGTGTTATCCCAAGCCCTTCTAAAACCTGCTCATTTACATCGGCCGTATCGGGATAGCGCCACATCACAGCGTCGCCGTCGTACCAATCCAAAATCAGCGGGTATTCGGTCATATCGTTTTGATAGACACGAAAAGCTGAAATGTTAAGGCGTTTGGCCCATTTACAGAGGTGTTTGAAGCGTTTTTGAATCCGGTTTTTTAACATATGGTGCCGAGGACAGGACTTGAACCTGCACGAGCTTGCGCCCGCTAGCCCCTCAAGCTAGTGTGTCTGCCATTTCACCACCTCGGCGGATGATATACTTTAAGGCGTGATCTTCGATTTTTCCAGAACAATTATTATGGGTATTTTGAATCTGACTCCGGATTCGTTTTCGGACGGCGGGCAATTCTTAGATAAAGACGTCGCCTTTAAGCACATAGAACAGATGATTAAGGATGGCGCCGATATTATTGATATTGGCGCGGAATCCTCTCGGCCCGGTTCGCAATCCATTACTGCGGAAGAAGAGATTCGACGCTTAAAAGGCGTGCTTTTGGACTATAAAAAACACTTTTCCACCCCACTTGCTTTAGATACGACCAAGGCGGATGTAGCCGAGTTTGGATTGTCCCTGGGTGTGGATCTGATCAACGATATTTCCGGTTTTCGGATGGATCCGAAATTGTCCGGAGTCGTGGCTAAATATCGTGTGCCGGTGGTGTTGGTTCACATGCGGGGAACCCCTCAGACGATGCAGCAAAATCCCGCTTATAAAGACGTCGTATCCGAGGTGATGGCCGAGCTGGCGCAATCGATTGAAATTGCCAAATCGCATGGCATTTCGGACATTATTATTGATCCCGGGATTGGGTTTGGGAAAACTGCGCACCACAATTTCACGCTAATTCATCGGTTGAAGGAATTTCAATGGCTGAAGTTTCCGATTCTGATCGGAACGTCGCGAAAGTCGTTTTTGGGGGGTGATATTACGGACAGGTTAGAAGCGACGTTGGCGTCGACGGTTCTGGCTGTTTACAACGGGGCTGCGATTGTCCGTGTTCATGATGTGAACGCAGTCAAAAAAGCGGTAGCCGTGGTGGATGCCATGCGCCATGTTTAAGCCTGTCTATCTGGGTTTGGGATCCAATGTGGGAAATCGAAAGCGTAATTTGAACCAGGCGATCGATAAACTTAATGCCCACGAATCGATCGAAGTTGGGAAAATTTCCTCGTTTATGAATACCAAAGCCGTCGCCCGTTTTCCCCAGCCGGATTACCTTAATGCGGTTGTTCAGATCAAAACTATTTTAACGCCGCGCGAACTTTTGGAATTTACTCAATCGGTTGAAAAAGAATTGGGGCGAACCAGCAAGGGTACCTATGATCCGCGAACGTTGGACATCGATATTTTGTTTTATGATAAGGCCATCATCACGGAAGACGATCTGGTAATTCCGCATCCGCTGATGCACGAGCGCGCATTTGTTTTGATCCCCCTTCGAGAAATCGCGCCTCATTTTGTGCATCCGGTATTACAACAAACGGTGACCGACCTTGCCAAACAAGTCGCTGGCTATTAATTCGCTTCACGATTTGGATGTGTTTTGCGGGAAATTGGCTCCCCTGTTAACAGGGGGCGATATTTTATTTTTGGGGGGAGAGATCGGCGTTGGCAAAACCACATTTGTGCGCTCTTTAGCCCGATCTTTAGGTTGCGAAACGCAAGCGACCTCTCCGACATTTACATTGATTCATCGCTACGACGGGCGTGTGCCAGTTATCCATATGGATCTCTATCGCTTGAAAGGGGGCAACGACATCCTCGAATTAGATTTATCTCATTATTTCAAGCAAACAGAGTCCGTATTGGCTATTGAATGGCCGGAGCGCCTGGAAAACCAGACGCCCGACCACTATTTGAATTTGCGATTTGATTTCGGCGATCAGGATCAATCGCGTCTGATTACGGTTGACGCTAAATTTTTTCGATCCCTGCCGTTGAAAGCACTACTTTAACAAAGACATCATAGTTGGTGTCGCCTTCGGTTTTGGGCGAAATGCGAATCCCAAGCTGAGCGTCGTAATCTTTCAAAATGGTTATTAGCCCTAGGCCGGATACATCGGAGCCACCGTCTTCGCTTTTCTGGATCTGCTCTAAAAACATGGTTTCCGAGTCGTTGTTTTTAAGACGTTCAATGTAGGTGTCCAACACGACGGCTTGTGTTTGATCGCACGTATTCACCGTTTCGATTTCAATGGTCGAGCCGTAATAGCGCAACGAGAGATTCACGAGCTTGTTTTTGTCGGCTGAAAACTTTACGCCGTTTTCAAGCAGTTCATTGACGACGGTGGACAGCACGTTCAATGCTTTTTCCGGATTTTTGAAATTAAAGGATTGATAACGCGCGAGAAAATCGGCGACTAGTCCGCACCGTTGCCACTCTGTCATAAAATCTAACGGTACGATGAAATCCAGGCTTAAATCAGAAACAGGAGCGGGCGTTTTGTCGGCATCGGTATAAAGGCCGTAATTCTTGTTGATACTCATTGATAGGGATATGTTCTTAATGGTAACGCACCTCCATTTCTTGCCATAGTTTGGTTAACGAGCCAATGCTCTTGTCTTGCCAGGGAATTTCTTTTGAAACGTCTACAACGAGTCTCTTTTTCTTGCTGCGCGCCGCCAAGACAAGCCGGGCAAACGCGTTAATTCCGGAACTGTTGAGATATTTTAGATTGCGAATATCGAGGGTGTAATGTTTATCAGATAATTCTATCTGCTCTTTGATCGGGCGAAAGATGGTTTCATATTCCGCCGGTGACGCCAGCCGCATAATTCCCGAAAAAATTGTGCGTCCGTTTTTTTCCGTCGTGACTTGATAGGGGATCACGGCATCATCGTACACGTTAGACAGGTTTTAACACAATATGAGCAAATTCCGATCGCGATCCCAATCGCATGGGAGGCCCCCAGGTGCTAACGCCGCTGGTCGTATAAATGTACCCCGATTTGTAACGTCGTAAACCATAAAAGTAGCGAAACGGTAATCGAACCAAATAGTTCCACGGAATGATTTGGCCGCGGTGGGTATGGCCCGAAAGCTGCAAATCAACTCCGCGTTCCACCGCTTCTTCAAAGGCCACCGGTTGATGCCGAAGCAAAATAATCGGTTGGCTCGGTTCGCAGCGCGACAATGTTTGGATGATATTGGGCCGCAACGATTCGTCCGGTACGCCGGCGATCTGAATGCCATCTACAATCGCATGATTGTTAGTTAACGTTTTCATATTGGCGCTTTGGGCAAACGCTTCGAACTTGTCGATGCCCGCGTAATAATCGTGGTTTCCGGAGACCACAAAGACGCCGTGCTTGGCGCGAAACTGTTTAAGGGCTTCGGCAAACGGTTTTAGATAGTTGGTGTTGGCGTCGATCAAATCGCCGGTAATTAAGATTACGTCGGGATTCAGCGCATTGGTTCGTGACACGATGTCATGTACAGTTTTTACTGATTTGCTGCGATCGATGTGAAAGTCGGCCAGATGCACAACATGAAATTCTTTCGATAGCTTTTTGCACGATACTTCCAAGGTTCGTAATACGGGGGGGTGCTTGGCGTTGATAATTCCCCAAATTCCGATTCCCAAAATGGTCAGCAGCGTGATCGTGGTAAGAATAGGGGATGGGCCTGTGAAAATCATTAGCGCAAAGGCAATCGAGACGATTGTGACCCCAATAGAATAGAAGCCCAGAATCAAAGCGCCGACTTGTTTGACCCAAGCGATCCGGAGTTTGCGAGCTAAAATTTCGCCTAAGATATAAAGCCAGGATCCCACCCAAATTGCAAGCAAAAGCGGCATCGCCTGCGCGGCCTGTAAATGAAATCCTATGGACAAGAAAAGATATAGGTAGACGCTAACGAAGGTAAGAATTGTCGTCGCGATCGAAAGGAATAGAACGATCTGAATCATTCTTTATAAAACTCGGATCCGATATGGATTTTTTCGCGGTTATTTTTCTCGCGCCACTCGTTGGAGTCTCGCAATGAATAGACGCAACCGCAATATTCTTGTTTATAAAAATTTTCGCGTTTGGCGATTTGGTACATCCGCTCCGAGCCGCCGCCCTTGCGCCAATTCACCGTCCAATAGGTTAGATCAGGAAACGGAGCGGCTGCTCGCAGTCCGCACTCATTAATCTGATCCATATTTTTCCATCGCGAAATCCCCAAGCTGCTGGTGATGACCGAATAGCCGTGCGCATGCGCATACTGTGCTGTTTTTTCGAATCGCATATCAAAGCAACTGGTACAGCGCGCGCCACGTTCCGGTTCCCACTCCTGACCTTTGGTGCGATCAAACCAATTTCCGACGTCGTAATCCGCGTCGATAAACGGGATCCCCATCGTTTGGGCATATCGGATGTTCTCGTTTTTTCGAATTAAATATTCTTTTTTGGGATGGATATTGGGGTTATAAAAGAAAATGTCGAAAGGAATTTCAGATTCGACCATCGCCTCCATCAATTCTCCCGCGCATGGTGCGCAACACGAATGCATCAAAATACGGCTACCGGGAGCGGGATGGATCAGTTTTAGGCGCATTTCTATACTGTATCATTAAGAGCAATGGCAAAAAACCGCCTGGATATGGTGATGCTTAAGCGAGGCCTTGCGGATACCCGCAACAAAGCCCAGGCGCTGATTATGTCCGGCTTTGTGTTGGTCGACGACCAAAAGATCACAAAATCCGGCCATATGGTGGCCGATGACGCCGATATTCGTATTTTGAGAGAATTCCCAACCTACGTGAGTCGAGGGGGAGACAAGCTGCAAGGCGCCTGGAAAGCGTTTCAGTTTCTGATTGAGGGCCGGGTGTGCCTGGATGTGGGGCTGTCTACGGGTGGATTTACGGACTTTTTGCTTCGCAACGGCGCAAAGCTGGTATTTGGTGTTGACGTGGCCTATGGTGAGGTGGATTTTTCGCTGCGCAATAATTCCAAGGTCGTGCTTGTGGAGCGCACAAACGCGCGAACGCTGACCCGCGCGATGCTGGGGCGCGAAGAAGCGGATGATATCTCCCTGGTTGTGATGGATGTTTCCTTTATAAGTGTTACGAAGGTGCTTCCCGCTATCCAAAAAATAGCTCGTCCCGATGCAGATTATGTGATCCTGATCAAACCTCAGTTTGAGGCTGAAAAAGGGCAAGTTGGCAAAGGTGGCATTATCAGGGATCCGGCAATTCATGATCAAATCCTTAAGAACGTGACTGAAAAACTGGAAAATTTAGGCTTTTTGGTCACAAAATCCTGCGAATCCCCCATTTTAGGCGGGAAAGGCAACAAGGAGTTCTTCTTTCTTCTGAAATATAGCTTTCGCTGAAACCGATAATTTCCTGAATGAAGAAAATTATCAGCATCGGTATTTTTTGCGAAGCGCTTCCTGCGTTGGGTCTGGGCACCGGTAACTTCAAAAGCGAGCATTACTTTGTTCGAGGTCGACCCATGACCGACGACAATGCCTTCAAGGACCATCCCCAAACGATTGCTTGGTATAAGGAATTGTCAAAGATTTTGGAGGGAAGCCAGGAAAAAAAGGAGGAGCTGGTATGCAAAACGGTTGCCGACGCGCTAAAGAAACAGGCGAGTCCGCCGAGGAGAAGGGCTAAAATCTTTGTCGGGCAATTGCTTCAAGATTTTGCCCCCCACAACCCAAACCGCGGGCGGCTCTTTGCAACGCTATTTTTGAAGGCAATCACTGACGGGGAACCTAACAAATTGTTGTCGGAGATCGACAGAACGTCGCGTCCCATGAATGAAAAGCTCCATTCGGATATTGAAAACGAGCTTTACGATAATTTTTTAGGCGCTCTTCCGATGGTTCTTGATAGGGTAAGTCCGGAGCAGCGACGTGCCATTGTTGTTGGGTTGGTTCAGTGGGATTTTGCTCCTGCTAATCCCAATCGGGGGAGGTTATTTGAGACGATTTTCAGACAGGCAAATTCGGAGTTGAAGCAACTTCTGGTCACAGAGGTTCATCGTGTCTCAGGTGATCAAAAAGACTCGACCGAAAATATCGTCGGATATTTTTGTGCTCTCTTGCAAAACTCATCTCATCTATTTTCCGCTATCTATTTGGAAGCAGATCAGAAAACTCGAGAGGCATTGAGAAAAGTTGGCGAGTCCGGCGATGGGCTTAAGAACTATGCTGACGCAATTGAGCAGAAGGCAAATAAAGACTTTTTGCCTGAACAAATGGTTTTCTTGGAGATGTTGAATCAGGATCAGAAAAAATCGGATGGTAAATCGCAGAAGGCCAAAGCTGAACGGCCAGGTGGGACGGGCAAGAGGAATACTTTGAAGGTGCCTGACGGTTCCAGTAAAGAGGAAAAGCAAAATAAGGTAAGTAAGCTAAGAGAAATATTTGAAGGCGTGTTTGAATCGGATGGTAAGGAGCGTTCTCGGCCTTCCGTACAGCTGACCGTGGAGGATATCCAGAAGCTGAGAGGAAACTATCGTCGGTCGATTTTGCAAACAAAACAGCCGTTGCCACGTCGACCGATGGAACATACGGTGGGTCGCAATGCCTTTGGAAGCACCAATTTTACCTCAGACAATGATTATTCTTACCAGGCCTCCTATCTTGTATTGGATATTGTGCCTAAACCTCGTCATGATCGTGCGGGAGAAGCAGAGAAGAGTGTTCAAGAAAAATATAGCAGGCTTTTTAACGTTTTGGGGTCTGCTCGGCAATTGGACGAAAAAGATTTTGAATCGGCCAAACAATTTTCCGAGAAATTTGTTTCTTATAAGAAACAGCTTAATAACAAGGAAAGTCTAAAAGAGGCGGATCTGAAGAAGTTAGAGAGAGAGAAGGCAAATCTATATTTGGAAAATAGATCGCTTGCCATTAAAGCTTGGCAAGCCGCGAAATTTGACTGGGGTGAAGCAAAAAAAATGTATAGCGGTGATGAAAGTCATCGGCCGGTTTTGCATGTGATCCGGGCTCTTGAAGAAACGATTTCGGACGAATTTCGTGAAGCGTTTGAGTCCGATTACGTCAATTTGACCGAAGCGGCGTGCGTTCAGATGAGCAACGAGGCGATGTTTAAACTGCTTGGCAGGCCGGCTTCCCGTTGTTTTGATACCAACTATTATGGCTTCGGCCCAATGAATATGGAAGGCATAAACCTAGAATATCCGCAGACAATCAAAGAATTAACTAAAACGCAGGTGAAATTTGCGCTTATTAAGTTGGCTCAATATTTTATTGAAAGTAAGTTGACGCGCGAGAATTTTAAGGAATTTGCAACTAAATGCGTGAATGCTAAATCCGGAGAAGCCGCCGCAGTATTTGACACGGCTTGGCAGGAAGCTGAAGCGCGCAGGCTAGCTATTGAGCGTGAAAAGGAATTGGTAAAAGCCGAATTGATTCAGGAGAAAAAATCCTTAGACCCTCAGTCATTTCGCGGGCAACGGTTGGATGAGACCATTAAAGATGACCATGATATTAAAGAGCTGGCGATGTTGCGTATTTACCATAGGAAACTATGGGTACTGGAACAACGTAAACGCGAATATTTTGTTTATCGAGATCGGGCAGGGAAAGCAACCGAAGAACCTGCTAAGACGACGCTTTCAAGATTTAGAGAAAGGGCGCTAGTGTCGGCTATTAATGCGCAGAGCGAGGCGGCGGTTTACGGTATTGAGATGTACTATTCGACTGCATTGCTCCATGTGGTTCCAAAAATTCAAGGTAGACGAACCGCGCAGCAGCATCCGATGTTTAAATTAAAGGAGATATATCTGCCGAGTTTTATCGAGAATTTGGCGGATATGCTAAAAGCAAAGATACACCATCGTGGTGAACTGCAAGAACTTGGAAAGTACCTACCACGCGTCATGATGGCCGTATATGACTACATCGAAACCGAGATGAAAAATGATGATGGAAAAAAAGCTGAGAGTGATTTGGTAAAAGAAGCGGGCCGGTTGATGGTTGTCGGGATCAATTTGTTGAGGATTAGAAGCTTCAAAGCCCCTTTCGATTTGAAATACTTAGATACAATCCAAACGCTAAGCGACAATAGTGTCCAAGATCTAAGTCGGCTTCACCAAAAAAGACAGCACCATCGGAATAGATCCTCGGCGCCATTATCCAATGGAGAGTTAAATGGAATGGGTAACGGATTGTCTCCAGAGTCGCTTCCGTTTTTGTTGGAGACATTTGCAGAGCAAGCGGAACAACGTCTCGGCGGACCGGCTGCCAAGGACGGAAGCCAGCAAAAGGAGCAGGCCGAGGGGCAAATTAACTTGTTGATAGAAATAATGGATTCTGGAATGCCCGCTAACGCTACCCTTCCATTTAACATGGCGGATCTCAAATTTGGTTACGAGGATCGACTTTATAACGCGACGCGGGATCATGTGGCCAAAATGTGTCGGCATGCTTTTTCATCTCTCTTTAACGGGGTGCACTAGGCGTTTGCTTTGATTCTCTTTCAGAACTAACAAGTCTTGATCTGACGAAACGATAAGATCAGCCTTCCCGCAGATTGCTAATTCTAAAAACTTATTGTCTTTTGGATCTCTGCAGTCGTTAATTTTTTGATCGATGTGGATTCGCTGACTATATTTGAGAATTAACTCCAAGTTTTTCCTGCGGATCTCATTTGTGTCCAGAACAATTCTTGCAGCATTAGCGCGTTTCGGAATCAATATCGGTTTGGGAAATGCCTGCTTTTTTGGCTAGCTTGGTTGAAATCCTAAAGGCATCACGCATTTCTTTTGCTGCGGTTTGTCGTTGAGCTTCAAAGTTTTTTGTCGCCATTTTTTTTACTGCCTGTTTCATACGCGATTTCATCGCAACATAACTACCCATTTTTCCGACAAACCAAAACCGGTACAATAGGTTCAATGTCCTCCCTGTGGTACCCCTACGAACAAATGCAATTTCAAAATCCGCACCTGCAAGTGGCGTCGGCCAAGGGTGTCCGATTGTTTTTGGAGGATGGACGGTCGTTAATTGACGGGATTTCATCGTGGTGGTGCGTGATTCATGGCTACAATCACCCGGAATTAAACGAGGCGCTGACTCGCCAGCTTAACAAGTTTGCCCATGTGATGTTGGGGGGGCTTACCCACCAGCCCGCACAACAACTGGCGGATAAGTTGGTAGAGATTACGCCCGAGGGCCTCAATCATGTGTTTTTTTCTGATTCAGGTTCGGTGGGAAACGAAGTCGCCATCAAAATGGCGGTGCAATATTGGAAAAATTTGGGTAAGTCTACTAAACATAAATTTATCGGTCTCAAACGGGCCTACCACGGCGATACCTGCGGGGTGATGGCCGTCGCGGATCTGGAAGACGGTATGCATGCGACCTTTAAGCATATTTTGCCCAAGAACTTTTTCTTGTCTGCGCCTTCCAAAGATACGGATGAATTGGAAAACGTCTTAAAAGAGCATCACGATGAAATCGCGGCGTTTATGGTGGAGCCCCTGATGCAGGGCGCCGGGGAATTTAATTTCTATTCGCCTGAGTACCTGAATCAGGCGCGCGCGCTTTGCGATAAGTATGGCGTCTTGCTTATTTTTGACGAGGTTGCCACCGGATTTGGTCGAACAGGAACGTTGTTTGCCACCAATCAAACCCGCATTTGTCCGGATATTATGGTGTTGGGCAAGGGGTTAACGGCCGGCTATTTAGGTCACGCGGCCACGCTCGCAACCGATACGGTTTATGAGGCGTTTTTGGGTGATGATGAAACGAAGGCGTTGATGCATGGTCCCACGTTTATGGGGAATGCGCTGGCCTGCGCGGTAG
>CAYGHZ010000051.1:0-11758 GCA_964349635.1 uncultured Candidatus Marinamargulisbacteria bacterium | reverse complement strand
CTTCAAAATAAAATCGATAGAAAAATAAGATAATAAGATCGGGAAACATCATGGCTTTTCGAGTGAAATTGCCTCGAAAAAATCGGTAAACCATTTTTTTGACGGGGCCGTGTTTGACTTGGGTCAGTCCCAATCTGTCGGGGTCGGTGGTGACTTTTGGATTTTTCTTAAGCAGGCGGTCTCGAACAAAACGGATGATCGCGTAAATGCCCATATAGTCGTACATATTAATAACCGTCGTTTTTTTGCCGGTTTTGCGAATGTGCTCGGAAGCAAATTCGATCAGGGTCGATTTGCCTGCGCCGTCCAGACCGGAGAAGGTGATTAACATAACCTAGGACGCGTACGCCTTTGCCATCTTAGAAAGACCGGCCAATGTACCCAAACCATAGAACACATGCAAAATAGTCAGGGAAAGCGGAATCAATAAAACATAAGCCGGATTTTTTCTTTTTACGGCAAAACCGGCGGCAATGGAAACCCCAAGACCAAAATACAAGACTAAAACCGCCAAAAGAGCCATTAAACTGTAGGGGGTAAATAGACCGCCCAAAAGCAAGATAAGCAACGTCGATACAAAAATAAAAGGAACAAAATGTTTGAGTTTAACGACGATGGTGTTGGTATAAAGCGTCGGCAAAATAGCCCAAATGCCGTTTCGATACGCGTGTTTTAAAAAAGAAGATAACGTGGCGCGGGCAAAATAATAGCTGCGCGTTCCCGGAATCATCATCACTTTGCAATTTGCGGCCGCCATTCGCGTATGAAAGTCGGCATCTTCGCTGTAGGCTAACTTTTCGTGATAGTAGCCAATCTTATCGAAGACAGACTTTCGATAACACCCAAAAGGGACGGTATTGGTTTCAAACGGTTCAAAATCATCGGAGCTAACGGTGCGAAAACCGCTACCTACGCCGAATGGGTGCCCCATGACAAACGTAATTGCATGGCCGATCGCCGTATTTTTTTGCGGCTGCGTTTCAAGGCGTCCGCCGACGCAATCCGCTCCGGTTTTTTCAATATAATGCAAGCAGGTGGAAATATAATTCGGCGCCAATGTTGCCCGAGCGTCCAATCGGATAACGTACGACCCGTGAGACGCTTTTATTCCGCGATTAAGAGCAATTTGCTGAATTTTCTCGGGGTTATCCATCAGCCGGATAAACGCATGTTTTTTCTCATACTTTTTTACAATCTCTCGGGTTTTGTCCGCACTTAGTCCGTCTACGACAATCACTTCCAATTGTTCTTTGGGAAAATCGGTTGAGAGTACGGAGTCTAAGCACTGGCCGATATGCGATTCTTCGTTTAGGCAGGGGATGACAACAGAAACGGTGATGGGCATTTGGATTTAGTGTAACAAAACGCCGGCTAAAATGTCTTCGGCAATTTCTTCGCCCAGGTTTTCAAAGCAATAGCGTTTCGCCAGCTCATATCCGTTTTTAATCAATAGTTGGCGAAGCGACGGATTTTCGATAATGCGACGGATTGCCGCGGCCATGGGCTCGGGTTGGCCCGGGGGGATCATCAACGCGTTGACCTGATCGTCCAAAATCGTGGAACAACCGCCGACAGTCGTACAAACCAACGGCAACCCGTTGGACGCGCCTTCCAAAATCACCCGCGGGGTTCCCTCCGCCAACGACGATATAACCTGGATGTCGCTGTCGAAATAAAGCGCTTTTATCCGGTCGAAGGGAATCCAATCCATAAACGTAATAAACGGACGAATGCCAAGCGAGGCCGCCAGCGATTCAAGCTGCGTTCGATAACGTGCATCTCGCTCTTTACCAACCAGCTTCAACTCCACATTAAAGCCGGACTGTCGTAACAAAGCGATGGCCGCGAAAAGAGTCTCCAGCCCTTTGCTGGGAATAAGCCAGCACACTCTCACGATCCGAATGGTTTTTCCTTGGCAGGTGTCGGACCGATACTCAAAGTCCGTTAAACTAAGATGAGGCGTTCGGATCAGTTTTAGTTTATGTGCGGATTGTTTGTCAAAATGCCGCTGGTACAAGGTGTCGCTGTAAACAAATAATTTTCGAGATTTTTTAGCCCACTGTTTTTCCTGCCACACCCACGCTTTCGCCAATAGAGAATATAGTTTTTTTCGCAATCCGCGGCTCCCCAAAATCCGATCGGATTGTCCTTCGATATCGCCGCAGATAAAGAGCATAAGCGGCGTTCCGGCCTTTTGCGCTGCTCGCCCGATGATCGGAAGAATCGGAGAGGGTAAACGCACGATAACGCAGTCCGATTTTTCGGCAAAATCTCGAGCGGTTTTTCTCCAGGAAAGAAAATGTTTCGGCGCTATCTTATAAAAGGAAACAAAGCTGTTGTAGGGAACGCTTTCATGAATTTGGAGCGAATGTAACGGGACTTTCCACGCGCGAGCATCGGGCTTTTCGCCGTTTCCAATCCGCCGGATGGGCGTCCAAAGCGTCATGGTATGGCCCTTTTTTTTAAAACTATCCGCCATTCGCGCCGGGAACAGGATCCACGAATCCATCGCATAATAATCTTTTCCGTCAAACTCGATGGGGCTCTCGTTGATTAATAGGATGTTCATAGATATTTTTCTCCCCAGGACGAAAGAACATAAAGCAGCCATTTCTTTGACGGCGCCGGGTTTTTGATAAAGTCCGGTCGAATCGGAAATTTTGCAAAATGTTTCGGCTGAACGCGTTCCTCATACTGCGATTTCAAGTCGTGGTTAAACCAGGCGTTGATCGGCACATTGAAGCCTTGTTTGGGCCGGTTCCACAAGACCTCCGGAACATAGGTCTTGAGCACTTCTTTTAAAATAAATTTGCTGATCCCATTTCGATATTTTAGGTCCAAAGGCAACGACGCGGAAAATTCGATCAGTTTATGATCAAGCAACGGCTCGCGGCCTTCCAGCGACGTATGCATCGAGGCGCGGTCTACCTTAACCAAAAGCGCATCGATCAAATAAATCGAAAGTTCGTGCGCCATGAGGCGCGTTTCCGGGTCGCGCCGCCCCGCCAAACCGGGCCGAAGCGACAGCTGAGATCCGATTTGGGCGATCCCGGATCGCTCCAATTCGCCCCTGCGAAAATAACGGTTGATGGCGTCAAAATGGTGGAGCGAATCGGAATATGGCAAACAATCCACGATTTTATTCACCTTATCCGGCAAATACGCATGGGCCAGGGCCAATTTTGCCAGCGAACGACGGAACGGAAGCGCGCCGATTTTTTTAGACAGGCGCGGCAGCCTCAGATAGTTAGGGTATCCGCAAAACTGTTCGTCTCCGCCGTCAGCGGACAGGGCAACCTTAACCGATTGCCGGGCCAATGTGGACACCAAATACGTGGGGATGGCGGAAGCGTCCGCAAATGGCTCGTCATAAATGTCCGGCAATGATTTCAAAATTTTCTTGGCGTCTTCCGAGGTGCAGATCATTTCAGTGTGATCCGTTCCCAGGTGGCGCGCGATTGACGCGGCAAAATGAGATTCGTTATAGGCTTCTTCCGCAAAGCCGATGGTAAACGTTTTAAGGCGCTGGCCGCTATGTCGTTGTGCCAAAGCCGCCACTAACGTCGAATCAACGCCGCCGCTCAAAAAAACGCCAACCGGCACGTCGGAGACCATGCGCAGGCCCACGCATTCGCGCAAAAGGGCGTCCAATTCTTCAACTGGATTTTTAGAAGTATATATCGGCTTATCGAAGGCGTCGGCCAAATCCCAATAGGGAATCTCGCGTATGTCGGTTCCTTTTACCAACAAATGGTGGCCGGGCTTTAGTTTAAACGTATTTTCAAAAATCGTATGCGGCGACGCGATGTAGCCATGCTGAAAAAAGAGCGAAAGACCCAGCGGCGAAATAATTTTGTGGAACGCCGGGTGTCGCATTAATGCTTTCAGTTCTGATGCAAACATAAAAACGTTGTTTTGAAGCGACCAATACAGGGGCTTTACGCCCATGCGATCGCGCGACAAGAACCATTCGTTTTTCTCGGAATCCCAAATCGCAAACGCCCACATCCCCCGGAATTTGTGTACGCAATCCATTCCCCATTCGTCATAGGCGGCCAAAATGACTTCCGTATCGCTATGCGAGGCAAACCGATGTCCTTTGGATTCAAGTTCCTTGCGAATCTCTCCAAAATTATAAATTTCGCCGTTATAGGTGATCCATCTTTTTTCAGCCCGGCTGGCCATTGGCTGATGCCCCAGCGGAGACAAATCGAGTATCGACAGCCGCCGGTGCCCCATGGCAACGCGACGAGACGGGTTGATATGCAGGCCAGCGTCATCCGGCCCCCCAGGAGTCATGGCGTCCCGCATGCGAACGACAAGGGATTCCAAATCCGTTTCGTTTTCAGCAAATTCTTGAAACCCTACAATCCGGCACATAGTGGGTAAATGACCTCGCTGACCATCCGATTGCCTTCGCCGCTAATGTGGCAATAATCCAGGTAAACCGCTTTTTTTCGCTGAGACAACGCATCGGAAATAATATGCACGGGAAACGTATTATACCGGAGTTTTTCTTTTAATAGCTCCGTACTCAATAATGTAAGCCGGCGTAGCGATGTGTCGTTGGCGCGCAGATCCAACGCGGCGTCTTGTGGCAACCGGCGATTTTCCAAAAAAATAACCGGCTGCCAAATAAAGACAACCTTGAATCCGTAAGCGGTTGCCAGTTGCTCAATCATGGCGACATTTTCAAGGTATTTTTGTACAACATCCGATGCAAGAGCCGCATCGCCGAAAGGGGGATCGGATGCGTACCTCTGTCTGAGATGGCGGTAAAGGTGATAGGTCTGACAGTATTGAATGAGCGGATCGGCTACGTTTCTAATCCAGGAACGCGAACGATAAATGTGATCTTCGAATTGACTTCGTTGTTGAATTTCCCCCGCCCGCTGACTCTGTTGCGCGCTTAATATATCATTAACGCCGTCATAAAAAATGACGACGTCCGGTTTCTTTCCGGCTTTCAATAGCAGAATCAGCTGGATCATCTCTTGAGTCGAAACATAGCCGCCTTCGCCAAAATTGGTGATACGGGCGGGAACGTTATGGTCGGCAAAGCGCTTTGACAACCAAGAAGGAATGGTTTCATCATCTATTGTGTCGGCTCCCCACAAGGTAGAACCGCCGAACATCCATAGTTGCTTTGCGTTAGCGACACCTGTTTCCGGATTCCAAGTTCGCCGGGTTCCCTCATCATCCAGATTAAGCAGTGTTCCGGCTTTACTTTTTTTTCGCCAAATCAAGTACGAATCAAACCGGTGGGGGAGATTGGACGATTCTTTTTCGAACCGGGAGGCCGTTTCTGGGTTCCTAAAAAACTGACGCCGGAAGGCGATCACGTCGCGCCCCTTCTTCGCGTCAATCAGATAGCGAGCGACATTAAGCCCGATTTCGATGGCGACAAAACTCAAAACGGCGACGCAAATAGAAAGTGTTAAGTTCTTGCTCATTGGCTATGGCGATGAAGAAACGAAATTATTTTTTCCTGATGGGTCGACGAAATTTTGTCGTGCATAGGCAAGGTAATAATTTCGTCGCATGCTTTTTCCGAATGCGGGCAGGATCCGGCGATGTAGCCTATGCTCTCCAATTGGTGTCTTTTTAATGGGTGAACGGGAGTCACATACCAATCGCCCAATTCAATTCCCTCCTTGCGCGCTTGTTCCAGGAGAAATGGTTTATTTTTTACGCGGATGGGGAGCCGCATGAGCAAGTCCGGCGGATTTTGATAAATGCACGATTCGTTGACGATGGGAAAATTAAAATAAAACGTTTGAACGCCGGCCCGGTGCTTTTGGGCGGAAGCGGATAATTTGATTTTTTTTCTGATACGTTTTTCCTGGCTCTTGGAAAGGCTAAAAAGAGAACTCGTCATCTGGCCGGATAGTTCGGAATCGGAGAAGGTGCCCTTCAGTAATCCAACGGAAGAGGCCCATCGATAAAGCGATCGAATCTGCCAAAAAATGGCCGGTCGCAGGACGATGCGATGCAATAAATTCAACAGGCGCAGGCTGCCACGTTTTAAGGGCGGACACACCGCTAGTTGCGATCGAACGTCTTCAATCGACTGAAGCAAGGTCTGATGGCCTGTGGTGGCGCACCCGCCGTATCCCGCCACAATTTGTTTTCCCCACTCAAACGAGAAAAAAGCAAAATGGCGAACCGGGGCCATCTCGCTTGGCGAATAGTGAAAATCAAAGCGATGACAACAGTCTTCGATAATCGCAATATTGTGCTTTTCCGCGATCCGGCAAACGGCCCGAAGATCGGCCAATTTCCCATACGTGTGCTGGACAATAATCGCACGGGTTTTAGGTGTAATTTTTCTTTCCATATCGGCCGTTTCCATGCACAATGTTTCGGGGTCGATGTCCACATAGACAGGGGAGGCGTTTAAATATAAAATCGGCAAAGGTACGGCCAAGCAGGTAAAGGCCTGGAGGATGACTTCGTCTCCGGCGCCGACACCGATTGCTTTTAAAATAGAATAAAGAGCAGATCGTCCGTTCAAAAAAAGAACCAGATTGCGAGGTTCCGCAAAAGCAATGGCCATTTAGGCTAACTTAGCATGGCTTAAAACAAATGAAAACTTTCCCCCTTTTGTCCGTAATCATTCCTTGTTTCAACGAAGTCGATCATATTCAACGATGTTTGGATGGCGTGTTGGCGATGGACTATGATCTCAAAAATCTGGAAGTATTGGTCCTGGACGGAATGAGCGTGGATGGCACTCGGGATATCGTCAAACGTGTTGCAAAACAATATCCGTTTATCCGATTGATTGATAATCCAAAGAGATACCAATCCTTTGCCATGAACCGCGGCATCGACGAATCGAGAGGTAACTATTTTGTCCGGATTGACGCGCGCGTTACGCTTTCAAAAAATTATTTTTCGGCCTGCGTGGACTATCTCGAGAAAAATGACGCGGCGTGCGTCGGCGGGCTCAATGAGTCGCGACCTCAATCCGATACGGTATTTGGAAGATCATGCAGCTATGTGTCCTCAACACCCCTGGGCGTGGGGCCGGGGTACAAAACCAAAGCGGCGGCTAAAGCGCCGTTTGCTGTGGATACGGTCCCCTATGCATGCTACCGAAAAGAGGCCGTCCAACGCATCGGAAAATTTAATCCGCTGCTGATCTGCGCGGAAGACCTTGATTTGAATATGCGGCTGAACCAAAGCGGATACAAGGTCATGACGCTACCAACTATCAAGAGCACGTATTATGTGCGATCTCAATTTAAAGACTTTGTTCGCCATGCGTTTCGGGACGGTCAGTGGGTGATCCTACCTTATTTATATACAAAGAGAATTATTATTCGGCTCAAGCATATTGTTCCTCTTCTGTTTGTTTTAACTCTGGCTGCCACGCTGGCGGCAAGTATCTGGGCCCACGCCGCGCTCCTCCTATTTCTATCGGTACTTAGCCTTTATCTAAGCGCCGCTCTTTTTTCGTCGATACGGCCGGTGATTCGGGAACGAAATCCCATTTATTTTCTAAGCATTCCTTTTGCGTTTGCCTCTCTGCATTTTTCGTATGGAGTGGGTTCCGTAATGGCGGTTTTTAAACTTCTGAATGAAAAAAATTCGGGTTGACTTTCGCAGACAGATATTTTCCACCGGCTTTGGGCATGCGCTTCATTTGGTTCGCAATATTCTGGTAGCCAACATTCTGGGGCCATATTGGACCGGCCTGTTTAACAGCATTTCAACCTACGTGCAGGTGGTCAGCTATTGCGCCCTTGGCACGGCCGACAGCCTAACGGTACAAATCCCCTACTATCGAGGCAAGAAGAAAGCGGGTTATCTTGAAAAACTGAAGGGGACGATTTTTACGTTTAACCTGGGTGTTTCCGTAGCGCTTTTTATCGGGGTGTGCGTTTGGGTAATTTTTATTAGCAAACAGGTCTATAATATCCGGATATCTATTTTTCTTTGCGGCGTCTGGGCGATATTTACGCAGGTGTATTTATTCTTTTCCAGCTATTTAAGCGGAGAAAGGCGGTTTTCTCAATTAAGTTTCTTGGAATCGTTGCTTTCGATTTTGTTGTTTGTATTTAATATTGCCGGAACCTATTGGGCGCTTAGAGAAGGCTACTGGGGCGGGTTAATCCTATCCTACGTCATCATTTGCGCCGTCAGCGTTTATCTTGTGAAAAAGAAAGAAAAAATAAACTATTTTCAATTCGATTGGACGGTTTTGAAAAAAAACCTTCCGTTAAGTATTTTGCTTGGGTTTTCCAGATCGTTGTACCTCCTCTTCGTTAGCCTGATAAAAGTCTTTTTGACCGTATTTAGCGGAGTGACGGCGGTGGGCTACTTTTTGCCGGCTATTATTATACTTTCCCGATTATCAATTATGACCAAAATGATCGGCAACTTAAATCTGCCGAGATTCTCGATGTTAAACGGCAAGACAAATAAAGCCGACGTTATTTATAAGATGTTTTTGAAAACGCAAAAATACGCGCTCTTTTCGACGCTTCCGATTGTCGTTCCGGGTGTTTTTCTGGTTTCGCCAATGATTTCGCTATTTTTGCCCCGATTCAAGGAAGGCGCGGGCGCCGCAATTCTGATTCTCCTGGCCGGCATTCCGTTTTGTCTTATTGAAAACGCAAATAATATATTGTTGTCTATGAAGAAAAAGAGAATGTTTTTTGCGTTTTTGATGTTGGCCCTGGCGGCTCTGCTTGTTTTTCTCGCCGCTTTTAAATCGCGCATTCCAATCTTAATGACGTCGGGAGCGTCGCTTTTGTGCGCCTTTTTTGTCTATTCTTTGGCCGTGAATCTCTATGCGATGCGATTTCTGAAAATGCGAATTGCCCATGAAAAGCAGGCGTGAGCGCTTTGCCTTTTACGGGTTTGCCGTTTCCATGGGGCTATGGGGAATGGGCTGGTCGACCAAACTATTTGGATTAACGATTGGCGCTTCTGCGGTCTGTTTTTTTCTGCTGTTGCTTGCGGCTGGGCGGATGCGGCAGCTTCGATGGGGATTGGCGCCAATCGGAAGCGCTATCGTGATCGTATCCGCTCTTCAATTGATAGTTCGACCAAATACGGAAACTCTGGTCTACATGCTTTCTTTTATTGCGGCGTTAACGGGGTATTGGATCGTGATCAACCGCATCACGGACATCGCGGATCTGGGTAAACTAATTACCGTAGCGCTTTTCACGGCTGCCGCGGCTGTTACTGTTTTGATCGTTTTGGATCTTTGGGTGTGGCGATTGCCGTATCTCACGCCGAATCTGGACAAAGTTCAGGGGTCTAAAAACTGTTTGGGTTTGTTCTTAAGTATGTTTTTTCCCTTCGCATTAAGCCGGTTCGCGTTTCAGAAAAATGTGAGAAATGCCTTTCTTGTGGCCGTGCTGGGGTTCGCGCAACTCTATGTTGTGTCGAGGGGTGCGTTGATTTGTTTGATTCTCTCTTTCTTTCTTTTTCCGATTTTGTTTTGGAGAGTAAGGGCGTATAGTAAGATTAGCGTGACGGCCCTCGTTTTCTTTCTGTTTCTCAACCTGGCCTTTGGCGTCGGCATACGGACGTTTATGCAACTAAAGCTAAAGGCCGATGCATTGAGCCCGTCCCCCACCTCTCGTTACAATTTTGACACGGCGTTCATCTCAGCTCGCGAACAGCGCGTTACCCTCTTGATTAACGGGTTTAACGATTGGAAAGCACACCCGTTTTTAGGGATCGGAGTTGGCAACTTTGCCAAGCGCCATGGAACAGAGGCGCATAACGACTACATTCGCATGATGTCCGAGTTAGGCTTGCCCGGACTCGTTTCTTTGATAGCGATTCTCGCGGTAAGCGCGCGAACGGTTTTTTCAAAAGTCAGGCGTGTTTCCCATTGGGTGGCGCACGGCGCCGCAGTCTCCTTTCTCTGCCTTACATTTTCGCTTGGCGTGGCCACGTTTTTTTCGTCGATCCCGGTGTGGTTTATCCTGGGCTGCATCACAATTCTTGGTGGGGTTCGGCGCCATGTCTAAATCGGCCGTCGAAGAGTGCAGCCTGCGATACGACGCGGCCGCCGAACGCTTTGAATCGGCGGACGTCGGGTCGGCCAATGTAAACGTGGCGATTCGATCTCCGATTGTCTATGTGGAAAATTGGGTCAAAAGAACGGCGACGAAAGATCAGGTGTTTTTAGAGGTGGGGTGTGGCAGCGGATATTTTTCGATGTTTTTAGCGCAACATGCCAAGGTTTTCGGAATCGACATTTCCGAAAAATCAATCGAATTCGCAAAGCGCCGCGCGACGGGTGACAGTCAGTTTTCGGTTGCCGATGTTCAGCGCCTCTCGTTTTCCGATTCGATGTTCGACCTGGTGGTGTCTTTGGGAAACCTGTCCTATGTGGACAAAGAAAAAGCCTTGCGGGAAATGTCGCGGGTTTTAAAACCCAACGGAGCGATTTTTATTGTCGATACGCTGGGGAATAATCCCATTCTAAATCTGAATCGACGGGTCAAAACCGCTCTAAAATTAAAACCAAAAATGTTTTTGAATACGGTGTTAAAGGTCGACGATTTCGCACTTTTTCAACGGAATTTCAGGCACGTGGAAATAAACTATTTTGACCTGTTGACCGTATTTTTAATACCGTTGGGGTGGATGGGCCGATTTCAGGTAGTGAGCGGTGCCGTAGTCAACGTGGCGGCTAAGTTAGATCAGCTGCTGTTTAAGATTCCTTTTTTAAGAAAATTTGCGTTTAAGGTCGTTATACAATTAAAAAACCCGATCTATGAAAACTAAACTACATCCCTTTCACATCGTATTAAATTTTCTTTTGGATCAATCAAATGAAAATAGAAACGCTTTAACTAAATGGGTCGCTGTGACCACGCCCCAAGAGCGAATCCATTTCCTAAAGAAAAACGTGATTTTAATTCGGTTTTATGAGCGTGCGCAACTGAAAGATCCTCTCTTGGCCGACGCAGTTGCGGAAGAAAAAAGACGCATTGAATTAACCTTAAAATACATAAATCAAATCAAATCGATATTAAAAGAACGTGAGATCTCTTTTGTTTTTACAAAGGCATTCATTCATGTGCCCGACATGGGTCACGACATCGATCTTTTGATAGGGGATACATCTTTTCGGGCCGATCGCTTGCTTAAGGAACGGTTGTCCATGCGTCCCGATTTTAACAGCATAGTCAATTATTTGGCCGGGAAACGGGGATATGTGGTGGATGGGTGCCCGTCCGAATTGGAAATTCACCATGGAAGGCTGGGCCATGCGGGTGAATTTTATGATTATGCGCAACACGTGATTAAACGCGCGAACGAGGGCGCCCCAAGCGACGAAGACCAACTGATTTTGCGTACGCTTCAGCGAGTGTACGGCCACCGATCCCTGCGGATAAGCGACGCGCTAAACGTGCAGGAGCTTCTCAAGAAAGAGACGCTCGATTGGAGCTATATTCGAAACAAAGCCGATGAATTAGGTGTTTCCAAAGGCTTTGAGATGGTGACCACCCAACGGCAGTTCGTTGGCAATGGGGCAACGTTGGCGTTGCCGAGCCGCTGGGTGTTTTTAGCCTATTTAGGAGTTTTTTGGCGGCAATTTCCGGCCGTTCGCCTGATTCTATTGCCCGTTGCCTACGCGGCGGGGCGACTACTCAGAATTTTTTCACGGCGATAGCCACGCCTATCACTCGAAGAGCGATTAATTAATTGTTGCTCTCGTTTCTTGTCTCGATCCAGACAAACTTTGTATAAAAATTGATAATAATCAAGTTTTGTGAGAATA
>CAYGHZ010000050.1:0-11844 GCA_964349635.1 uncultured Candidatus Marinamargulisbacteria bacterium | reverse complement strand
TCACTGCATCAATGCGAACCGAGTCGTTGTCCGGATCGCTAGCTTTAAAATTGGGTTGCCAACTGGCTTTAAAATAGGTTCCGATGCCTCCCAGCCAAAGCAAGTCGACCGGTAGTTTCAAAATCAGTTTAATCACGTCTTCGCCGGTTAACACATTCTCCGAAGTCCCCAGCAATGCTTTAACTTGTGGCGACAGCGCAACCTCCTTCGCCTTGCGATGAAAGACGCCGCCTCCAACGCTAATTAATGACTGGTTATAGTCTTCCCACGACGATCGCGAAAGATTAAACAGCCTACTGCGCTCGTCCCAACTTTTTTCCGGTTCGGGGTCCGGATCTAAAAAAATATGGGCATGGTTAAACGCGGCGACCAACTTTAGATTCTTACTTAACAAAAGGCCATTGCCAAAGACATCGCCGGACATATCCCCAACACCGGCAACCGTCACGCTTTCTTTCTCAAGATCCCGGCCCAGTTCCTTGAAGTGAAGCTTCGCGCATTCCCACGCGCCCCGGGCCGTAATGCCCACTTCTTTATGGTTATAGCCATTCGATCCGCCGGACGAAAACGCATCGCCCAGCCAAAATCCATATTTTATCGAAATTTCGTTGGCCAAATCCGAAAACGTTGCGGTTCCCTTATCGGCGGCAACAACCAAATAGGGATCAGCGCCATCATACGCCAGCACATGCGGCGGCTGTACCACCTGATATTTTTCATCCAAATTGTCAGTCAAATCCAAAAGCGCGCTCACAAATTTCTTGTACTGCCTCTGACATTCCAGAAAGGCCTCTTCGCGACCTGCGGGTAGCTTCCTTACAATAAACCCGCCCTTAGACCCCACGGGAACAATAACCGCATTCTTGACCTGCTGCGTTCGAACTAGACCGAATACTTCGCGCCGAAAATCTTCCGGCCGATCCGACCAGCGCAAGCCACCTCGCGCCACTGCCCCCATCCTCAGATGAATGCCTTCCATTCCTACGTCATAAACAAAAATTTCGCGAAACGGAGCCGGATGTGGAATCAACTTTATCTTTTGAGACGCCAGCTTAATCGAAATAAACGTCTCTGAGGCAGGCTTAGGAATGTAAAAATTGGTTCTGCTAGTATATCTAAGCAACTCAAACATCCATCGCAAAATCTGATCTTCCCCCACATCGCTTACTTGGCGAAGCATTTCTACAAACTCGCGCCGCAACTTTGGCAACACCACGGTTTTTCGATAATCCAAACTGCCATAACTGGAATCGGGTGAAAATTTAGCCTCAAAATAATGAAAGAAATGACGGGCGATGTTCGGGTAACGCAGCAACGCGTGCGTTACTTTATCGATGCTATACGTGGGATCCAGCTGCCGATAAAGATTTCGATAGGTTTGCAAAACATTAATCGCTCGCCACGGCAATTCGGCAGTCAAACATAGCGCATTTAACGGATCATCCTCCGTTCGACCCTCAAATACTTGTTTTAAAAGATCCACCAAAAGGGGCCGGAACTTTGCTTCATCAAACCGCTTTCCGGTTTTGTCGGCCACACGAAACGAATGAATATTACCAATCACCGAATCCGACGAACTAATCTTGAGCGTATGCTCGTCAAAGACATGCAACCCCAAATTAATGAGAATCGGCATAATCGAAACCAGATCGATTTTCTCTTTGCTATACACTTCCAACTGCGACACCTTGCCGCTCAAATCCGACACTTTGGAAACAAACGGCAAGAAATTAAATTGAATGGCGTTTTCGTGAATCAGTTCCTCCAGGAAGGAAATATCGCGTATCGCCTCTGCAGGAGAGTTGCTAACCTGGTAATGTTCCGGAAATACGCCAGCATAAAAATTGTACATTTTTTTGCCCAACGCTCCGGGATATTCCTGATTCAACGCGTCGCGCAGCTGATCATCCCACGGCTTCACCAACTGCCGAAGATTATTTTCAATCGACTCGCAATTAGGTTGCCAAATTTCCGGGCCGGAAACGTCAAAGTAAAATTGCAGCCGGCATCTCTCGTCGCTGGGAATTTCGATCAACTCGTATTCCGTATGCGGAATATGATTCACTAAGAAGTGAACGATCATCCCAATATTTTCACGCGTGAACAACGCCTGAGGCATTACGACCAACAAAGGCAGAGACTCGCCTTCAAGCCGCGTACGCGAAAAACAGTAGATTTCGTTCGGATTCGTAATGGACAAGATATCTTCCACCATCGCCAATAAATCCGCGCGCGAGGTACGAAAAAGTTCAAACTTAGGGATCGTCGTAAAAATCCGAATGACCTCATTGTAGTCGTAGCTTCCCGGAACCATATGTTTGGTCTTGAAAATATATTTCATTTTTAAGTGAATCAACGGCGTGGTCATGTTTTGGGCAAACAATGAACTCCGTCGCAAAAGTCCGAGAAAATTATGCTCGACCACCTCGCCGGAACTATGAGGGATCTTAAGGCTAAGCCGCATTAGATTTTCGAATCGGTGCAGCGGGCTAATAAAGGGGATGGTATCGAAGGCAAACGGCGTATGATGTCCCTGCATTCGCCAAATATGAGCCTCCAGAGTTTCAATCAGTTTTGGATTTTGATCCCTAAAATCATCCGACAATATGCCTAGGCCGCTTCCCTTAACGCTTGTAATTTTTGGCTGCTTACCATTCGATTTAATCGAAAAAGCCATATAACCTGAAAACGAAAAATTCTGAGATTTTACCCAGTCGATCAGATCCAGCCACTCGGTTTTGGGCTCCGGCAAATCAATCGCTTTGGTCTTAATTACCCCTTTCAAGGCCGTTACCTTTTGAACAATCTCCGGTCGATGTTGGCTTGCCACCTGTACCGCCGCCATGTGGTAATGAACTCGTTCCTCCAGAGTCTTAAGTAATTTAGGATCGTCTACGTCTTCGAATTCCAGATAGGTCACGGAAACTAAATAATTATTAGGCACAGGCTTGCTGACCGACGCCACCTGTCCTTTGCCATCCAATTCAACGCTCATAATCGGATGCAGCTTACGCGTGACCCGAAAACCCAACTCTCGAAATAGCTGTTCAAACGTGATCAATAAAAACGTGGCGTCCGGACACACATATTCCAAAACACGCTTATTAAATAACTTTTCGGTATCTTTGCTGAGGCTGTAAATGCGAATTTTGCCCGTCGATCCCGCCGCCTCTTTAAAAAATGCAAATCGTTCTTGAATAAAATGCGCCAATTGGCCGGGATTAAATTCAAGCAACGCACGTGGCGAAAACGACTTTAAATACAGTTCGCCAAAATCTTTCAGCAACCGATTACGCGGAAACAAGCGCAGTGTTTCAAGATACAAGGGGGGATCCTTTCTTTGACGCTCTTTATTTTAACTTCTAAAATCACCCTATGTCCAAAGATTTACTCGTCGACATCGGCAATTCTAACACCGCCTTAGCCGAATATTCCGGCGGCAAAATAAAAGAAATCAAGAAAATTAAGTCTCTGAAAAACTATGATCGGGTTATCGTTTCATCCGTAGCTCCGTCAAAAAACCGACGGTTCAAAAATGCCTTATTTGTCACGCATAAGAACATTCCGGAATTAAGGCTGAATATGGAAAAGCCGGCTGAAGTAGGCGCAGACCGCCTGGTCAATGCATTGGCGGCATATACGCACTACGGTTCTCCCTGCCTTATTGTCGACTCCGGAACGGCCGTCACGTTCTGTGTTGTTACGGGCAACGGAATCTACCAAGGCGGCGTCATTTTTCCCGGAATGAGAATCGCATCCCAAGCTCTAAATTCGCACACCGAGAAAATTCCCTTAATTTTCGTATCAAAACGAAAAACGCTTACTGGAAAAACGACTAAACAAGCGGTCCAAGCCGGCCTTTATTTCGGCTATATCCACCTCATCAACGGCATAATCGCCGATTATCGAAAACAAATTCCCGGCTTGCGGGTCATCGGCGCGGGAAAAGGCCTAAATATCCTCAAAGATCAGTTATCTTTGGATTATTTTGACCCTCTGTTAACCCTCAGGGGCTTAGCCATCGTTGCAGATAACCATGTTTAATTCAGCCTAAAATCGGGTAACTTAGACTGTAGCTAGGGGGGAGAACGATGCTACACAATCAGGCGCCAAAGAAAAATGTCGCGGATGTCATGTACGAAATCTACACTCAGCTTAAAAAAAACATTCGCGCGGTCGATCGAAATGACCGCAAAAGCCTGGTTCAGAAGGGGTTTGACGAGACCGTGAATCAGGAAATTAAGGAATCGATGACGGAGCTTCTACCTTAATATTCTTTCGCCCCGCCATCACCCGATCATAAAGCCAGACCGGCCACCACCGAAAACTCTTCACAATCATCGAAAGTGGCCAAGGGAATGCAACTACCGATTTTTGATCGACAATCGCTCGATAAATTTTTTCAACCCCTTTTTCCGTTTCCATTAAGAATGGCATAACGTATCGATTTCGATCCGTCATCGGCGTCTTGATATACCCCGGATGCACCAGAGTCACTGCAATTCCAAAACGCTTCAAATCCAATCTTAAGCTTTCGGTCAAAGACGAGACGGCCGCTTTGCTGGCGCAATACGACCCTGCCTCCGGCAAACCTCGATACGCCGCCAAGCTGCTAATGGCTACCAATTGTCCTTGCCTGCGCTCGACCATCTTCGGAATCACTGCTTCAAACACATATATCATCCCAAACACATTCGTCCGAAACGTCCGCTCAAAAATCTCGCTGTCCAGCGCATATCCCGGCGAGGGATGTCCAATCCCTGCATTAGCAATCACAATATCAATCGGCCCCAATTTTTCCTCGCACGCTTCAACGGCATCCCTTACAGAACTTTTATCCGTCACATCGCAAATAAGCGATAAATCTGCTTCTCCGCACGACCGGCGTGCGGCGGACGTCACCCGACATCCTGCACGGACAAACCGCCGAACCAACCCTAGCCCAATACCCGACGACCCGCCGGTTATAAAGACAACGGGACGTTTTTGGGCAGTACGATCGTGCATACCAAGTCTTCTTTGAAAAATGAGTGCGCCTTATATTGCGGAAAATGTTTAAACGTCGCTTCATTCGAGCCAGCGGTATCAATTTCCAAAATCTTAAACGAGGTCATCAGCCCGCAGCGAAGCACCTTTGACAAAGCTTCTTTGGCCGTCCAAAACACAAAATGACCGTTTTCGACCTCCGCTATCATCGCCAACTCGCGATCCGTCATCTGGCTTTCAATAGCCTTATGCCGTTTTGGATCAATCCGCTCGATATCGATGGCCATCGGATGCGATTCCGGAAACGCCAACGCCGCCGCCCATTTTCCCGAATGAGAGATACTCACCCCCAAATTGGTTCCCACCACATACGGCTGCTGAAAAACACCAGATAAAACAGCAAAATCCCCGCCCAACGCACGCTTCGCGGCATATCGCCCACGCACATACTCTTGTTGCCTCTTTTGAGACTTAAATTCTCTATGCTCGTCCGGATGAAGAATCGAATCCGGCTGACTTTCGTCTGTGATAAAAAGTTTATACATCGTCCAGCGAACGATACATGATATAAACGTCGACCAAGCCATGATTTTTGTGCCGAAAGGCTTTGGGGATGGTTCCCATAATTTTAAATCCAAGCGCTTGCCATAACTTTACGGCGGCCGCGTTAGTGCTCACAACCATATTAAATTGCAGAGCATGAAACCCTAATTTTTTTGCCTCCGAAAGGGAATAAAGTCCCATCGACTTACCAATACCGCGCCCGTGATAGTCGGGATCAACGATATAAGACGCATTGCCAATATGAGACCCCAATCCGATTCGGTTTTGACGGAAGACAAAGGCGCCTACCACCCGGCCGCCTTGTTCCGCAACATAGGTATGTTTGTCGTCCCCCATCCAATAAGATCGAATATCATCCAACGGAGTGTCCGCCGGAAACACATAGCTGTCCTCCCCTTGAATAATTCGATGGAAGATATCGACGATGGTATCGGAATCGGCCGATTTTGCCCGCCTAATTTGTATATGCATCGTATCCCTTTGCGCCGGTAATGGTGATGTCGTAGAAATTGCCTACAACCAGCCCTTTATCGTCTCCAAAAAATACTTTGCCATCCACTTCCGGTGCTTGCGCGTACGTGCGTCCGGTTTTGTTTCCTTCATATATACATGTCTCAACCCCACCCACCCGCGCCTGATTGAGTCTCGACGCAATTTCAAACTGCTTTTCCATCACTCGCTGAATGCGTTTGCGAATGGTCTTCATATCATTCTTCGGCTCCAATCGAGCTGAACGCGTCTCTTTTTCTTCGGAATACGCAAAACACCCCAACTGATCGAATGGGTGCTTTTCCATAAACTCCAACAACTCGTTCACGTGGTCTTCGGTTTCACCTGGGAACCCCATAATAAAGGTAGTGCGCAACGCCAGCTCCGGAATTTCACGTTTAAAATCCGACAATAATTTTTCCAAAAAAGGCTTGTCATGGCGACGATTCATCTGCTTCAGCAAATCCGAGCAAATATGCTGGACAGGCATATCAATATAGTTGCAAATATTGGTCGTTTCTTTGATCACGCGAATGAGCTCATCATCAACACGCGATGGGAAAATATACATCAATCGAATCCAAGCCACCGGAAGTTTGGCAAGCTCGGTCAATAGAAGCGGTAGCGACGGCTTTCCATAAATATCCTCACCCCACGCCGTTGTATCTTCAGCAACAATGATAAGTTCCTTCGCACCGGCCTTCAAATGCTCGCTCGCCTCTTCCAACACGATTTCGAGCGGCTTGCTAACATGCTCACCTCTAATTTTTGGAATCGTACAAAACGAACACCAGTTATTGCACCCTTCCGAAATCTTCAAATAGGTATAGTGCGGAGGTGTCAATTTAAACACTTTTTTTATAGGCGACGGAGCAAACTTTTGCTTAAAAACAAGCTGAGCTAACTGGGCCTGCACTTGGTCTTCTTGCATCGTTGTTAGCCACAAATCAACCTCCGGAAATCGTTGCTCCAATTCCGGAACTTTAAAGCGACTCGGATAACAGCCGGTCACAACCAAGTACTTAATGAGTCCCTGTTTTTTTCGCCCAATCAACTGTCCGATATTTTCTTCGGTTTCATTAATAGCGGCTTGAATAAAAGAACATGTATTTAAGATAGTAATCGACTCGCCGGTTCCTTCATTCACCAAACGGAAACCGCCATTCTGAAGTTTTTCAACCATCTTTTCAGAATCGACAAGGCTGCGCGCGCAACCCAATGAAATAAGACTAAACGGCGTTGTTTTCACGGCAAAACAATAGGCTAGGTTGACAATTCTGGCAATAATCCATACATTACCTTCCTCATTTTCAAGGAGGAATATTAATGACAACAAAAGCACCAGAAATCGACAAACGACAGCTTTGGGCCAGCCGCTTTAAGAAAGGCACAGATCCTAGGGCCAAAGCCTACAGTGAATCTATCACCGTAGATCGCCATATGTTTTACCAAGATGTTTGGGGCAGTGAAGCCCATACGATTATGTTGGGCTACACCGGGATTAATACCGATAGCCAAACCAAAAACATCTTGCAAGGCTTACAGAAAGTAAAGGCCAGCTTCCGCGACGGATCTTGGGATCTGCAAGAAGCTGAAGAAGACGTCCACATGAACGTAGAGCGCTTCGTTATCGACGACGTAGGTTTGGAAAACGGAGGACGGATGCACACCACCCGTTCCCGCAATGACCAAGTCGTTTTGGACACCAAGATGTATGCCCGCGACATGATCATCGAAGTACAAAAAGAATTGGGCAATTTGATCGAAGTCCTTCTCGTGCAAGCCAAGGACCATACCGAAACCTTGATGCCCGGTTACACCCACGTTCAGCACGCTCAGCCCATCACCTACGCCTACTGGCTCACCCACTACGTCGCCGTCTTCTTGCGCGACCTCAAGCGCCTCGCCGCTGCCGAAGAAGAAGTGGACACTAACCCGCTAGGCGCTGGCGCCCTAACAGGAACTACATTTGCAATCGATCGAAATCTAACTACTCGCTTACTTGGATTTTCCGAAACCCAAGAACATTCGATGGACGCGGTAACGGCGCGCGATTTCAATGTCCAAATCTTAAGCGCCCTCTCCATCCTGTTTTCATCAATCTCTCGCTTGGCCGATGAAATTATTTACGGCATCACTCAAGAATTCGGCACGCTAGTTCTGGACGATAGCTTCGCGATGGGTAGTTCGATGATGCCCCAGAAGAAAAACCCGGGCGTATTGGAATTGGTTCGCGCCCGAACAGGCAAAATGTATGGAATCTTGATGGCCATGCTAACTACATTAAAGGCACTGCCTAGCGGTTACAATCGAGATTACCACGAAGACAAAGAAACGATGGTCGAAGCTCTGAACCTAGCAAAAAACACGCTCACTCTAATGGCAGGCGTAATGGAAACATTGAAAATCAAAAAAGAACGCATGAAATCGCTGGTGCTAGAAAACTATTCCGCCGCGACCGAGTTGGCCAACTATCTGGTGGTTGTCCATAACATTCCTTTCCGACAATGCCATCGAATCGTCGGGTATGTAGTTGGCGAATTGGTTGAAGAAGGAAAAACCTTCGAAGACAAAGCCAGAACTAAACAACTATTTGCCGAAAAAGACATCGCCATTTCCGACAAAGATCTCGACGATTACACCAACCCAAAACGCATTGTGGAACGCACAACATCGTTAGGGGGCGTCGCTCCGAAAGAAGTCGACCGCATGATCGGCGATATGAACCAAAAATTGAAACAATATCGAAATCGCATTGAGAAAAAAGAATCCGAATTGGCCAACGCCAAAAAAGAAACCGCGCAAATCATCGAGTCGATTCTATCCGGCAAAACCGTCAAAGAATCCGTCTCCAAAATCGTCCGCTAACCGCAAGAACCGCGTGTAGAGACGGGTCTAAGACCCGTCTCTACACGCTCCCCCCGCCCCTACGCTTTCGCCGTAGTCTTAGAAAAATATTCCTGCAACGCCTTTACGCTAATATCTTTTTCGGCCCTTAACGCCTCAACAGCCTTCACCGTCGCCTCAAACCCACGGATCGTTGTTACAATCGGTATCCGGTTTTCAAGCGTCGCCTGGCGAACTTTTATCTCATCGTCAAAATAAGGATTTTTAAGATCCGGCGTATTCACTACCAACTGAATCTGCCCACTATGGATCAGCTCCGCTACATTAGGGCTCCCCTCGGCAATCTTCTTCACCACCGTCGCCTTGATCCCGTGGCGAGCCAGCACTTCAGCAGTACCACTGGTTGCAATCAGTTCAAAACCCAAATTAGCTAACTTTTGCGCGGGCGCCACCAAAAACGGTTTGTCGCGATCTTGGACACTGACAAACACTTTGCCACCGGCGGGAATATTCTGCCCTGCCGCCATCTGTGATTTCAAAAACGCCAATCCAAAATTCTTATCGATTCCCATCACTTCACCGGTAGAACGCATTTCCGGTCCCAGCAAAATGTCAATTCCGGGGAACTTTGTAAACGGAAACACTGCTTCTTTAACGGAAAAATGAGCCGGAATCACTTCGCTCACATTAAGATCTTTGATCTTTTTACCCAACATCACAAACGTCGCCATCTTTGCCCACTGGATTCCGGTCGCCTTACTCACATAAGGAACCGTGCGGGAGGCGCGAGGGTTCACTTCCAGCACATACAATTCGTTATTCCTTACGGCAAACTGAATATTCAAAAGCCCCACCACATTTAATTCCTTCGCCAAAGCCTTGGTAGCGAAACGAATCTGCTCTAACATCGGCTGA
Source organism: uncultured Candidatus Marinamargulisbacteria bacterium (assembly GCA_964349635.1). Lineage (GTDB taxonomy): Bacteria > Margulisbacteria > Marinamargulisbacteria > SXXA01 > CAYGHZ01 > CAYGHZ01. The sequence goes on along the minus strand of CAYGHZ010000050.1, from coordinate 2,043 downwards.
GCCAACGAAAACGTAGGCAACGAACAAGCCGAGTCTCCTGAGTGAATTCCCGCCTGCTCAATATGCTCCATAATTCCGGCCACCACGCAGTCTTCGCCGTCCGACAATCCATCCACATCAATTTCAATTGCATTTTCCAGATATTTATCGATCAGGATAGGATGCTCGGTCGATAAATCGCGAGCCTTGCCAACATATGTTTCCAAATCTTTATCGTTATACACGATTTCCATCGAAGCACCGCCCAAAACATACGATGGACGCACAACAACCGGATAGCTAATGCGATTAGCAATCGCCAGCGCCTCCTGATAGGACGTCGCTGTTCCATTTTCCGGCTGCTTTAGTTTCAACTTTTGCAAAAGCTTTTGAAACTTTTCGCGATCTTCGGCCAAATCGATACTTTCCGGAGACGTTCCCAAAATTTTAACACCGGCTTTGGCCAAAGCTGCGCACAAATTAAGGGGCGTCTGACCACCAAATTGAACAATGACGCCTTCCGGTTGTTCGTTTTCATAGATATTCAAAACATCCTCAATCGTCAAAGGCTCAAAATACAGTTTGTCCGAGATATCAAAATCAGTTGACACTGTTTCCGGGTTCGAATTAACCATAATGCTTTCAAAGCCCAGTTCCTGAGATGCAAATGACGCGTGGACGCAACAATAATCAAATTCAATTCCTTGTCCGATACGGTTCGGTCCGCCGCCCAAGATCATGACCTTTCTGCGATTGGTTACTTTCGATTCGTCTTCTTGCTCATAGGTCGAATAAAAATAGGGCGTAAAGGCCTCGAATTCTCCGGCGCAGGTATCTACCAACTTATAAGTGGGCATCACGCCATTCTTTTTTCGAAGCTTTCGCACCTCCATTTCATTTGGCAACCCAAGAAGCCGGGCCAATTGAAAATCGGAAAACCCATATCGCTTGGCTCTCTTAAGATCGGCTTCGCTCTTAATGTCATTGCCCATATCGATGATTTGTTTCAACTGAATCAAAAACCAGTTGTCGATATAGGAAAGCTCATGAATTTTTTCCAAACTCATCCCATTCTCAAACGCATATTTGATATAAAACAACCTGGCCGGATTGGGAACCCGCATTCCCTTTTCCAATTCTTCCTGAGACAACTTGGCAAAATCTTTACCGTCAAAGCCAAAACCCGCACGCTTAATTTCGAGCGAACGCAACCCCTTTTGAAACGCCTCTTTAAAGGTTCGGCCAATCGACATTGTCTCGCCGACCGATTTCATCGCCGTTCCCAACACCACTTCGGTTTTGGGGAATTTTTCGAACGTAAAACGAGGAATTTTCACGACGCAATAATCCAGAGTCGGCTCGAAACACGCCGGTGTCTTTTTGGTGATGTCGTTTTGCAGCTCGTCCAAGGTATATCCAACAGCAAGTTTGGCAGCAAATTTAGCTATCGGAAAACCCGTCGCCTTCGAAGCCAACGCCGAACTTCGCGATACGCGCGGATTCATCTCGATAATCACCATCCGCCCATCTTTTGGATTAATGGCAAATTGAACGTTGGAACCACCGGTATCAACGCCGATTTCCCGAATCACGTTGATAGCGGCATCCCGCATATTTTGATATTCCACGTCGGTTAATGTCTGCGCAGGCGCTACCGTGATTGAGTCCCCGGTATGAACGCCCATCGGATCAAAATTCTCAATGGAGCAAATAATCACGACGTTGTCTTTCTTGTCGCGCATCACTTCCAATTCATATTCTTTCCAGCCGATAATTGATTCCTCGATCAAGACTTCGGAAATAATACTGTCCTTCAACCCACGGCTCGCAATGCGCTCCAAATCTTCCATCGTAAACGCAATTCCGCCGCCGGTTCCGCCTAACGTAAACGCCGGACGAACAACACAGGGAAAACCCATCTCAATGGCAACGCGACGCGCCTCTTCAATGGTGTAAACAACTTCCGACTTAGGTAAATCCAGACCAATTTTTTGCATCGCCAACTTAAACATATGACGATCTTCAGCCTTTTCGATCACTTCTTGTGTGGCGCCCAACATTTCA
>CAYGHZ010000049.1:0-12117 GCA_964349635.1 uncultured Candidatus Marinamargulisbacteria bacterium | reverse complement strand
CTTCAAACGGCTTTTTGCTCGTGCCTACCGGGTTTTTTCGGGTGTCAAACTACTGGTACGGGTTGTTTCGATGAAATGGGCGAATTATTCGAAGCAGTGGATCCCTATTCAATAGGCAACAAATGGATCGTTTGACGGCGGCGAGAGCCCACTGAAATCATCGAGACTTTCACACCTGCAAAGTCTTCGACATAGCGCACATAATCTTTTGCATTTTGCGGCAGCTTTTTGTAGTCGGTGATCTGCGAAATGTCTTCGTCCCAGCCTGGGAGCTCTTCATAAATAGGCTCGCATTGAGTGAATGTGTCTAAATCTAATGGAAAATGCTCGTGGATGCCTTCCGGGCTTTTGTAGGCCTTACAGATTTTGATGGATTTCAAGCCATCCAATACATCCAACTTGGTAAAGCAGATCTCGGTTAAGCCGTTTACCCGAATAGAATATTTCAGGACTACCAAATCCAGCCAACCACAACGACGCGGACGTCCCGTGGTGGTACCGAATTCTGCGCCTTTTGTGCGAAGCGCTTCTCCGGTAGCGTCTTTAAGCTCCGTGGGAAAAGGGCCTTCTCCCACGCGCGTGATGTAGGCCTTGGTTACACCGATTACTTGGTGAATTTTGTGCGGCCCGATGCCCGCGCCGATACACGCACCGCCGGATATGGGATTGGACGACGTCACAAACGGATACGTGCCGTGATCCACATCAAGCATTGTCCCCTGGGCGCCTTCCAAAATGACATTCTTTTTGGCGTCGATTACGGTATTAATATAAAGAGAAGTGTCTTCAATATAAGGTTTTAATTTCTGGCCATAGTCACAGAATTTTGTGATGACGTCTTCCATATTAAGCGTGTTGTCTTGAAGAACCTGAGGCCAATTCTTTTTGTTCAGTCGCTTCACCAATTTTTCGCGAGATAATAAATCTAAAATCCGGATTCCCATGCGCGCTACCTTGTCGGTGTAGGTGGGTCCGATTCCTCGTCCGGTCGTGCCGATTTTTTCTTCATGGCGCTTGGCTTCCTGGTTGGAATCCATAATCTTGTGAAACGGCAAAATAACGTGCGCTAAGCCAGAAATACGCAGTTTTTTGGGATTAACTTCTATGCCTTGCGATCGTAGAGTCTCCATTTCCTGAAACAAGACTTCCGGATCGACGACCACGCCGTTGCCAATGACGCAGGTGCAGGTGTCGTATAGAATCCCGGAGGGAATGAGATGCAGTTTAAAGGTCTTTTCACCTACGCAAACGGTGTGGCCGGCATTGTTGCCGCCCTGATAGCGCACCACGAGATCCACCTTCTCGGCCAGGATATCCGTGATTTTGCCTTTCCCCTCATCGCCCCATTGGGTGCCTACAATGACTTTTACAGACATAAAAAAACCCCACTGCGCCGTGTGCTTTTAATGTTGAACCCCAAGTTTAGTTTGGGTTCCGGCTCGTCGCCGGATAGAAGCTTTCTCGGTGGCTGTATGTCGTCCCGAAGGTAAGCTCCCAATTAGAAAACGTTGGTAAAACATTAAATAGCATCACCAATCACAGTCGGGCAGGTAAAGCGTAGCAATATTGCCGGGCTTTTTCAAATTTATTTATCCTGCCAACTTCCATGCCTGGATATGTTGAATCCCATTGCGGGGAGGGTAGGCGATATCGTCTAACGATATTACGTATTTAGGCCAGGCATCAGATATTTTTTCGAGATTTCCATATTCGCGTCGGACCACATCTTCGTCCGAGAGCAGATACGTGACTTGATAATAACTTCTTTGCCCCGCCTTTTCTGCCACAAAATCTACCTCAATCTCGCCAATGGTACCTACATAGACGGTGTGCCCGGTCATTTTAAGCCAGAGAAAAACGTAATTTTCGAGATGTTTAGTTAGCCCCGGATCAAAGCTGCTTTTGAAATAATTCCGAAAACCTAGATCATTGAGATAATATTTCTTCTCACCCTCTAAAATACGTTTTCCTTTGATATCGTACCGGTCAACACCATGAACCAGGAATGCGTTTTCCAAATAATGCACATAGTTTGAAAGAGTCACCACATTTGTGGAAACGCCCGTGCTTACCAGTTTTTTGGCCATTGTTTGAAACGAAAATCGGTTGGCTATGTTGTCTGCCAAAAACTGAAAAATAATCAGCAACAAACTCACGTCCTTAATTGCGTATCTCCGCACAATATCTCTCATAAGGATGCTGTCTCTTAGGGCATTTAAAAATGACTCTCTCAGCTCAAGCGAATTTAAGTTATATAATTCCGGAATTCCGGATGTCTTAAGAAATTCTATTAGATGCTCTTTGGAAGGGGTCTCCTTTAAAAATAAAAGATGTTCCTGAAAAGAAAATGGAAAAACTGTTTTCTCGATATAGCGGCCGGTGATATAGGTGGCTAACTCCGAACTCAGCATCGTTGAATTCGATCCGGTCAATAAGAATTCGACAGAGCGGGTTTCTTGGGCCAGATAGGAGCTTACCAGCTTCTCCCAACCTGCGACCTCTTGTATCTCATCTAAAAATATATAAACTTTTCCCTTGGGACGCAGTTGCGAAAAATAAATTTTAATAATCTCCGAAAGCGATTTTTGATCGGCAACAAATTGCAGTTCTTCGGATTCGAAATTGAGATAAAGAATATTGGCTCGCGGCACTTTTTGTTCGGTTACCAAATGCCCGATGAGCTGCTTCAGCAAATAAGATTTTCCTGATCTCCGCTGGCCCACAATTACCTTAACAAGATTGTTGCCAAGCGTCTTGACGAGCCCTTCGAGATAGCGATTCCGCAAAAACCCCAGTCTTTTAGGGCCGGTTTTCCAAAAGTTAATGCTTTTTAGAACCTTGAGGATTTCCTGTGCTTCCATAAGCTAAATATATGGTATCACACTTTACAAAATCTCATTATTTTATTTTTTGTAAAGTACGCTTTACAATTCTTTTCGGCAGAGGATGTAAAGGCTTGGGGTTAATGAGAGAGGTGAAAATAAGGCTTGAAAAAAGCTATCCAGACCCACAAGCAGCGACGTTGGCAGCCATTTCTTGAAAAATCGGTGACGGAAAAACGACGTCGACCTCTTGGCCGCAATTTGGAATCCGGCTTGCTGAAGCAACGGATAAATGGCCGAAGGATTAAAATTGATAAAGGCGTCTCGATAGCGTATCGGCGTTTTTGAAAACGGGTTTTGCTTAAGCCTGCCTGATAAAAACCGCAAAATATTCAGGATATGCCGCTGATTGGGGATTTCCATAATAAAGGCGCCGCCCGGCTTTAAAATACGCGCCACGTCCGAAAAAAAGTCCTCCGGACGCGTGACATGATGAAGGGTGCGGATCGATACTACCGTGTTCACTGTTTCACTTTGAAAGGGTAGGGCCATCAGATTACCGCTGACATAATGAACGGATTTCGGCAGTTCCGATTTGGCCTGTTGCAGCATGTTGAGTGCATAGTCCATGAGCAGGATTTGATCACCAAACGGTTGATAGGTAGGAAATAACCTGCCAAATCCACAGCCTGCATCCAAAAGGGTATCTGCACGCGGCACTTTTTTTAGGAGCTTGGTTAAGGTGCGGCGTTCGCAAGCGTCTTCGTAAGCGCGATCGGCCTTTTCCCAAAACTCTTTCTTATAATCGTACCCGGCGTAATCGCAGATCACAGCTGCTTGAGAAGCACTTTGATCCCGTCTTCCAGGGACAAGCCGTCGGTCAGTTGATGGGAGGATTGAGCTAAGGCGCGTTTGATTTCGTCGCCGCTGTAACCCAAGGTTTTTAAGGCCAACATCAGATCGTCGATGATACCGCCGCCCGCGATTTTGGGCGCAATCGATGCATTTTTTGAAAAATTGTAATAGGCAAAGCCGGATAATTTGTCTTTTAATTCGATGACTAGCCGCTCGGCCAATTTTTTTCCAACGCCGGAAACTGAGGTTAGAACCCCCAGATCCGCTTGGAGAACGGCTTGAATGATTTGATCTACTGTTAGCGTCGAAAGAAATTTGAGTGCGACCTTGGGCCCAATACCGGAGACAGAGGTCATGGTGATGAAAAAATGACGTTCTTGCGGGCTTGGAAAACCAAATAACATTTGGTGGTCTTCGCGGATGTGATGGTAAGTATAGACTTTCATCTCGGATCCGTAGGCGGGAAGATTGTCGCGAACAACGCTGGTAACGTAGACTTGGTAGCCCACGCCATTCACATTTAAAACAATAAATTCTTCCGTGGATTCAAGAAGATTGCCTGAAAGGAAATAAATCATTAAGAAGATTGTATCATCAGGCCCTCGGACACTAATAGCCGGATTCTTTGCGGCGACAGTCGCCACTCCGCTATCGTTTGGAAGCTATATCGTCCGGATCCAAGAACTGACCGTTACTTCAGGTAAAGCAAACGGGATGGGGCTTTGTCTTTGGCGAACATTGTTTAAGAGCGGCGCCCATCCATGGGTGATGAGCCGATTTCTTCCTTTTTATGGGGAAGATTTTCGTGGGAAATTGGCCTCCAGCTGTACGTCTGCAGCGATCCTTTCGCTTGCGTTCAACCCCTCGAATGTTGTCACGACTCGCATGGGATCGCAGCCCGCAACATATCCCCATGTGTTTAACGCGTTTCGGCGCATCTATGGCAGCGAGGGATCTCGGGCCTTTTTACTGGGGGCTCCTTTTAATGTCTTGGGCAATGTACTTTCACGTGGCGTTTATATGGCGGTGTTTGCCGAATATCAGTCTCGGATACGCCCTAAAAACAAGGCTCAGGAATTTGTATATTCTGCGGTTGGAAGCCTAGGCGCTTCGGTGCTCGGCTACAGCTTGGCGCATGTGCCTGATGCCATTCGAATTCGGCAGCAGCATCATGGTCTAGGAAGTCCGCCGCAAGGTCTTTCTCGAAATTTATTGCAAGGATATGTACCGGGATTCAAATCTAATGTGATTTATAGCTTTACTTATTTATTGGCTTATCAATTTGCGACGGCCATTTTGAGCAGAACCACGAATACTAAGTAAGTTTGTCGTTCATCAGCTCGCCAATTCTTGCAAAAACTTTTCTATTTCTTGTTTTTTAGCCTTCGGGTCGTTTAGAAGTTCTTGGAAGCAGCGTGTTGCCACCGCCTTTGCATCTGGAAATTTCATTAACGCCCTTCCAATAAGATCTAGCGTTCTGTATTGTTGGTCCCTTTGAAGCGGATCAATGGTGATTCGGGCAATTTTAGTAGCCCTGTCCAATTCACCACGTTTAATGAACGCTTTGATCATCGTTACGAATCTTCCTGTCATCGTAGCCGGCGTCGGCTGACACGTCTTGAGAAACTCATCCAATTGCTCCAATTTTACTTCGGAAATAGATTTAAACAGGGCAACAGAGGCTCCCGGCTCCCTGCCGGACGGGATCGGCTGACCGCTGAGGATATGTTTCAAGTTGTGATTTAATTCCACACCATACCCCCCTTTATAGGTCACTATAATTATTGGCGGGATTTTGTTTTCGGTCCAATAGCAGTCCGTTTCGCCTCCCGGAACGTTGCCGTTGTGGCCTTTAAAGACCAGGCCATTTTCTCTGATTATTTCTACGCCACTTCCATAGCTGGCCGACGGATTGTTAGGGTTTGGCAGCGCCTCTCTCGTAAATTCGTCCAGTGTTTTGTAGTTTCTCTCAACAAAATCTACTAACCCAGGCGCGGAAATGTCCCAGCATCCGCAACCGATATTATGCGGGACGTGGGATTTTTCTTCGTCCAGATAGGTAACCTCGCCCGCAATCGAGCCTTCATACCTTGGAAATAAGCCTTTGCTCTCAGGCTGGCGCCCCAAAATCTTTTCTTGAATAAAATCTGCAAATGGGGTCCCGCTTATTTTTTTAATAACCGCCGACAATAGCTCATATCCAAAATTCGAATATGAGTACCCCGAATTTGGCCGTAGCGGCTCGTTCGAAAATGGCGCTTTTCTCGAAAGGCCGGCCGTGTGCGTTAATAGTTGGTTTATGGTTATCCCTGAAGACAGCAATTCATCGATCTGGGAGCTTGTTAGCTTTATGGGGTTTCTAGAATCCGGATCATCAAAATTCATTCCATTCAAATCATTCCGATCCACTATCGAGGATAGTTTTCGATCTAGAAAATTGGGTTCCTTGCTTTCCAATGCCAGCTGATGAATTGCCAAACTGGTAAACATTTTCCCGACTGATGCGCAGTTAAATCGCGTATTGCCGTCAATTTTGCCTTCTTTTACCTGCTCCCCCATCGCTCGATGAACCAAGACCTCGTCTCCCTGCTTCACCAAAATAACACCGGTGAAGTAAGGTAGCTTTTCGAGTTCATCACAGTATTTTCCAAGTTCAACTTTTAAAACGGCGGCGCTCGGAATTTTTAAAGTCGGACTAACCGGCGTAGCAGATGGCGGAGGTGCCACCAACGGCAACCCAGACGGGGAAGGCAGCGACTCTTTAAGTTTAACAATGGGCGCGTCTTTAGCTTTTGAACCCGGGCCGATAAGGATGGTGGCGGAGCCGGAGGAATGGCTGACATGGCTGTCTATGTTCCCGGGTTTATCTAAATCGAAACTATATTGGCAACTACAAAAATACTCAGTCATTGAGTAAAAATACTCAGTCATTGAGTAAAGTTAAATAAGGGGGTATGATCTTGGTGTGGATTTTCATCGAAAAATTATCGATTCTATTTCAAATTCATTCAAGAAGACCAGCGACGTCTTTCATGTTTTAATCGGCCCCCGACAAGTAGGTAAAACCACCGCCGCCGAACAATTGATCCAAAAACTAAAGTGGCCCTATGTGATCGCCAGTGCCGACGGCCCCACTCCCCCAGGCCCCGAATGGATCGAGCAGCAGTGGCATTTGGCGACCATTAAAGCGAAAATCGCCACACAACCGGTGCTCTTAGTTTTGGACGAAATCCAAAAAGTTAAAGGCTGGAGCGAAATCCTCAAATATCTCTGGGACGTGAACAAGCCTCATCGCGCTAAAATTCGCCTTTTAGTTTTAGGTTCGTCCGCATTGTTGGTACAAAAAGGATTAACCGAAAGTTTAGCGGGACGTTTTTTCTTGCATCGCGCGCCACACTGGTCTTGGAAAGAGTGCCAACAGGCATTTGGGTGGAGTCTCGACCAATGGCTTTATTTTGGCGGTTATCCGGGCGCCGCCGTTTTTGCAGACAATCAAAATCAATGGAAACAGTATGTTAAAGATTCACTGATTGAATCGGTATTATCGAGGGACGTTTTGCAAATGCAGCCGATTAATAAGCCTGCTCTTCTGCGGCACTTGTTTCTTTTGTCAGCCACTTTCCCTGCGCAGATTTTGTCTTACAATAAAATGCTGGGGCAGCTGCAAGACGCAGGTAATACGACGACGTTGGCCAACTACCTTTGGCTTCTAGAGCAAGCCTTTCTGGTATCCGGACTGGAGATGTTTTCTCAGGGCCATATTCGAAAACGGGGCAGTAGTCCAAAGCTCATTTTGTGGAATAATGCACTGGTCAACGCGCTCTCGCTCAAATCGTTTGACGAGGCTCAGGCGGACCGCTTGTGGTGGGGGCGATTGGTTGAAAATGCGGTAGGCGCACATCTGCTTAACCAACTTAATCCGGTGGACTGGATTGTTTCGTATTGGAGGCAAGGAGATCTGGAAGTTGATTTTGTGGTGCAACACGGACAAGAGGTTTGGGCGATTGAGGTGAAGAGTGGCAAAGGCCAAAATCAAGCGGGACTGACGGCGTTTAAAAAGCAGTATCCAAAAGCCAAGACGCTTGTGATCGGCAGCGACGGAATTCCTTTGGAGGAGTTCTTTGCGAACTTGCCTGAGCGTTTTTTCTAATTCTATCTGCCCCAGAATTTCAGTATTCCAACTGTAGTTCTCGCAAGAACCCTTCTAAAGCTTCGTAAAAACAACTTGCTGCAGCCGCTTTGGCCCCCAAGGTCGTATACGTCTTTTAAGGCCCCAATGTCAAACAATTGCCTGTAGTGTCCGGCCCGTTGAAGAGGTAACACTACTGCACTTACCACCCTTGCCGCCCTATCAAAGTCGTTCCTCTTGATCAGCTCTTTGATCATATTTACGTAGGGATTAGGACTTGTCGCTGGGGTAGGTTGCTTCTGCCAGCTGATGAATGGCTAAGCTTGTAAACATTTTTCCCACTGACCCGCTATCAAATCTTGTATCGCACTTTTCATGGATCCCTCGATGAACCAAGACCTCGTCTCCCTGCTTCACCAAAATAACACCGGTGAAGTAGGGGAGCTTTTCCAGTTCGTCGCAGTATTTTGCGAGCTCTACTTTTAATACTGCGGCGCTCGGAATTTTTAGAGCGGGACTGACCGGTGTGGCCGGTGGAGGTGGGGCTAAATAGGGGACCCCGGATGGGGGAGGCAGCGACTCATTAAGCTTAATAAATCGAAACTATTTTGGGAAAGTTATGTTAAAATACAGGTGTATTTTGTCACAATCTCTGCTAAAATTGGGGTGAATATAGATGAGACGACACGCGGAAGAGCTACTTGATTCATGGCTAAACCCATCTAATCGCAAGCCGCTAGTGATTCGGGGGGCACGACAGGTTGGGAAATCTACCTTGGTTCGTCAATTTGCGCGCAATCATGGTCTAGATTTGTCTGAGATCAACCTTGAGAAACAGCTTTACCTGGAGCCTATTTTTAAGTCCCTCGACATGCCCAGGATCTTGAGAGAATTGGAAGGGCTTGTCGGGAAAAAAATTGGAACTGAAAATGGCCTCCTGTTTCTGGACGAAATTCAAGCAACACCGTCCGTGTTACCCGCATTACGCTATTTTTACGAGGAGTTCCCTTCATTACCTGTGATTGCCGCGGGGTCACTGCTGGAATTTTCATTAAAAGACCATACGTTCTCGATGCCGGTTGGCAGAATCGAATATTTACATCTGGGGCCAATGACATTTTCTGAATTTCTAAGTGCTTTAAAAGACGATCATTTACTCGAACAAATGAACCTATATAAACCGGAAGACCTCTGGCCGGATTCGCTTCACAAAAAATTACTTCATAGGCAACGCGAGTACATGCTAACGGGCGGAATGCCAGAGGCTGTTTTGGAATTTGTAACTACAAATAGCCTAACGGAAGCGCAACGAATCCATCGCGCCATTTTGTCGACCTTTATCGATGATTTTCCGAAATACGGACATCCTAAAAAGGATATATTTAGGCTGCAGAATGCCTTTCGCTACATCCCCGCCCATGTCGGAGAGAAGGTCAAGTTCTCTGCGATTTCCAAAGACGATCGCTCCGCAGATACCAAGCAGGCACTATCTCTACTTACAATGGCAAAATTAATAACCCCCATTGCCTATTCTCCAGCGTCCGGCATTCCCCTGGGAGCTGACTCAAACCCGGCCATTTTTAAGTGTCTGTTTCTTGACATCGGGTTGATGAACACAAGCTGCGGGCTCGATTGGACGGCCATCAACAGTCTTTCGGAGCGGAGCCTGGTAAACGAGGGGGGGCTTGCCGAACAGTTTATCGGGCAACATCTCTTATACAGAGATGGCGGAATAACAGTGCCTGAATTGCATTATTGGGTGCGTGAAGGTCAGGCTGAAAATGCCGAAGTAGATTTTATTGTCTCCGAGGGAAATTGGATTCTTCCGATTGAAGTTAAAGCAGGAAAGGCCGGGACGCTTCGATCGCTTCAGCAATTTATTTACCAAAAAGAACCCCCGGTCGCCGTCAGATTCGATCTAAATCCACCGTCGTTGGCAGACTATGATCATGTTATTCGTGTTGGCAATAACATTCACCCCATAACCTATCGCATGCTGTCATTGCCGCTTTATATGGTTGGGGAGTTGAGGCGGATTATTGCTATTTTGAGATCGTCCCACCTCTTAAAACCCTATAATCCACAATCACATGCGATTTTCTGAACGGGTGTTTTAATACCAACCCCTCAAACGTCCGGCAGCGGCTTAGGGCCACATACGCCTGCCCGTGCGCAAACGTCCCCCTCTCCAGGTCAACAATCACCTTATCAAACGTTTTTCCCTGGCTCTTATGAATGGTTATCGCCCAGGCCAATTTGATCGGATACTGGGTGAACGACCCGACGGGTTCCTTTGTCATTTGTCGTTGGTTCTTATCATAGGCATAACGGATCATCGACCATTTATGCGGCATAACCGGAACCACAAATCCGATTGGCAACATCACATCAATCGTTTCTCCAATATCTACGATTTCACCGATAGTGCCGTTGACCCATCGTCCGGCCGAATCGTTATTTAGAAACATGACTTGGGCGCCGATTTTTAATTTAAGCTGGGTTTCAGTCGGGGCGTCTTTTGGATTAAATTCCCCCTCCATTTCCGCATCGAATTGTTCGAGGCGTGAGGGCAGCTGCGCTAATTTTTCTATGTTAATTTTTTCGGCTTGTCGATTGGTGGATGTGAGGTGGATGTAGCCGGCGTCATCGGGTTGCGGTTCGAGCCGGGTGTTAAGGTGGTCTATCTGCAATTCGGTTACCGAATTGTGGCGAATCGCGTTTAGCAACTCAATAAAAGCATCGTCGGTCTGCCTGTAAATTTTTTCCAGTTCAATCGTCCGGAGTTTAAATTCGGGATGGCTCATCACATGCGCGGAAAAAAAATAGGGCGTTGCATAGACGTCTGAGAAATAGGGTCGTTCTGCGGGACTCACCACCGGCGGCAATTGATACAAATCTCCGATGAATATCATTTGTTTACCGCCGAAAGGCGAATCGGTTTTTAAGACGGTTCGGAGAAAGGCGTCGATACTGTCCAACAGATCCGCCCGCACCATCGAGATTTCATCTAAAATAATTGTGTCTAGATTTTGATAGAGCCCTGTGCCTTTGAGCCGACCGGCTTTCTTTTCGATGTCTTCAAGGGACATGTTGGGTTTAAATCGGAAAAAAGAATGGATGGTTTGACCCTGGACGTTGAGGGCGGCCACTCCGGTCGGAGCCAGTACGGCGACTTTTCTTTTGGTTGACTCTCGAAAGCTCATTAACAGCGTTGACTTGCCGGTTCCGGCTTTTCCGGTGACGAAAATATTCTCTTGGGTTGTTTCGATAAACTCCAGGGTCATTTTAACCAAGGGAGCCTATTTTATGCGAATGCCCATGACAAATAGCAATCGCTAGCGCATCCGCCGCATCGTCCGGCTTTGGAATCTGTGTTAGTCCCAAAAGTTTTTTGACCATGTATTGCACCTGCGTTTTGTCCGCGCGGCCATAGCCGCAGACGCCCATTTTCACTTGGAGCGGCGTGTAACTTGCAACCTGGCATCCGTTTTGCGCGGCGGTTAGGAGAATGACGCCGCGGGCCTGGCCAACGATTAGCGCCGTTTTTGCGTTGTTATTAAAAAACAATTCTTCAACGGCGACGGCGTCCGGCGAATAAGTCGTTAATATGTCTTTCAGACCATCGGACAGCATCATCAGCCGATCTGTCAGCGGAGTTTTGGCCGGTGTGCTGATAATGCCGTAGTGATGGACGTTAAGTTTAGAGCCTTTCAGTTCGACGACGCCGACACCCGTAGTTGCGATTCCGGGGTCAATGCCCAGGATAATCATAGAACGGCGATATCGTAAACTTTGATCAGAATCGTTTCGCGGGGGAGGACCAAGTCTCGGAAAACCAGTTTTTGGGTTTCTTCGATGGTCGCGTTTTCGTCTATTTTTACCACCACTTCTTTGGCCTCGGCGATCAACGTGCCATCGGTTTTCATGAATTCTGCATTGGCCTTTATACGTCCGGATTTGCCCAATTTTTGGGCATAAAGAAACAATGCGTCCTCAACCCCAATCCAGAGCATAATTCCCATCATGACCGGCTTTTCGGGGAAGTGGCCTTTGGTAAAGGGATGGTGCGCGGGATAAGTGTAGCGCGTTACGATCATGCGTTCGTCGCAATAAGCGATTTCGTCAGCCACAACCATTAACGGATCTTTTTTAAATTGGGTGAAATCTACTTTTTCCGAAGGCGTTTGCGGTGGAAGCTCCACTATTTTTTTTGCCGCTTCTTCTTGGGCCGACTTATCGACCACATAGGCCATCATGTCGCCGGAAGCGATCAATTGTTGATTTTCATTTAAAAGAGAGCCGCTGTAGCGA
>CAYGHZ010000048.1:0-12161 GCA_964349635.1 uncultured Candidatus Marinamargulisbacteria bacterium | reverse complement strand
GCGCTGGTCTTCCGCTCACCGATGCCCGCAAGGAAAAAGTGAAAAGCTTCAGCTTTGATGAAGCTGGAGAAAAAGAGTTCCAGAACTATTTAGGCGAACTCAAAGAAATTGCGTCTACTACAAAGGCGAAAAAAGGAGTCGGACAAAATCAAAACTCATCTGAGACCGCCTCCATCGGATCCCTTTTGAACGGATCCGCATCAGATCAACACAAGGAAGAGGTCCAAGCTGCCGCATTTTTTAGATAGTGTCACTTCGTGACCGGTAGTTAAAAACAGTTTAAGGCCACTGAGTGGCAGGAGGAAGAAAGTTATGGCCTACATCCGAGTCTTAAGAGGAATGAATCATTTTACAAAAAGCCTCATTTTTCCGGCGCCGATTGAAAAAGGCATGTGCGTGCAGGAAGTAGCGGCAGACAAAACGACCGGAGAGCCGGCAACGAATGCTTTTGCCGGGATTGTTATTCAAAACGTCACTGCTACAGGCCCAGATTTCGCATCTCAGAACGCAGGAATCCCCACCGATGAAATCCCTGTAAATCATGCGGCAACGCTGCGAGTCGGTGATGGTGAGATTGTGACGGACATGGTTGTTTTGGCGCCCACTGCTGGCAATCTGGCCGGCGCCACCGTGGGTAACAACTTAGGAATTGTGGGCGGGAAATGGCGTGTCGCTCAATCCGGAGATCTCGTATTTGGAAAATTGCTGGAAAAAGATTTCGGTGAAGTGGGTCGGTACCGAATTCAAGCGTTTCAAACGGCCGTTGTAACACCGTAATCAGTGCGATTGACCCCAACAACACATGCCACCAAGTGGCGGAGGAATGAAGTAAATGAAACGATTGCCAATTATTCGCGGACTCTATGACGCCCAATACCAAGTCGGGCGGTTTGATTCAAAAGAAATACTGCCCTGCAACCAAAAACTCTGGAAGAACTATTCGGATGAGATAGCATCATTGCCCGAGTTGAGTCGCGACCAAAAAATAGAAGTGGCCAGTATGATTATTGGGGGTAGCGAACACCAACGGTCGGAAATTGCGTCGGCGCGTCTGATGCGAATTCGAGTCAATATCCTGGAAAATTTGTTCGGCGCTGACTTTTTTGAGGTCGTGGAATTGGCGCATGACGAGATCCCATTCATCTATATTGAACGCGATCAACGTTGGGCTGTGTCGCAAATCGGTATGCATGGCGGCGCTCCCTTCGATGCGTTTGTGAATGGGGACACGATTCAGCAATTTGTACCGTATCCGTTAAGTAGCGACATCGCCACCTATCCGCTGTCTTCCCCAATTATCGGCCGGTTTGAGAATTTGGCTGAGCGCGTCAATGCGCGTGTCGCCTTTGATTGGGATCGGAAAATGGATATTGATTTTCGCGCGTTGATGACACTCAATTTTGAGGGTGCTTTTGCCAACCCCGACATGGTTTATGATCTCGATCCTCGCATCCAAAACTACCCGAGCGGGAACTTCTTGGATTTGAGTGCAGAAGGTGCGTTTAACCTGACCGTATTCAAGGCCATTTTCCAGCATTTCGAAAATATGGGTGAAAACGGGCCTGCGGTTTCGACCATTTACATCCCGTCGACCGCCCTTTCTGAAATCTGGAGCATCGGGCAAGTAGTTTCGGCATTTTCTGGTGGCCCGGTACAACCAGGACAAACAATTAGCGAAGGCCTTCAGGATGAGATCTTGCGTCGTGGACGGCTAGGAAATCTCTTTGGGCACACCTTCAGGATGAGAGCGATGAACACTTTGGCGGATGGTGAATGCCTCGTGTCTACCGATCGGCCCATGGGCACCCTGTTTGTGAAACGGGACTTGGACCGAGTGCGTCTTTATCGAGAAGAGGATCTTGAGCTGGCGAACGGAACCACAAACCACGAAGGGGTACGTATTACGCGCCATGTCGTGCCGGTTTGTCCGTCGCCGTGGAAATTGAACGCTCTGAAGGTGCAATACAAATGACCCTAATGATAACAATTCAGCTTCGTGACGATTGGAAAGGCGGTGCCCCCTATATTGGCTCCAAAGTTATTTATTTGGGGAAGCCGTACTCGTTTCCGGCTGCAAACCCCTCGATACAAAAAGAGATTGCTCATTACAAACGTTTGGGTGCGATTGAGGTGGAGGGAGAAACAAAGCCACGCGGTGGCGCGCCAAAAAGGGAACGAAGTTCCTCGAAAAAAGAGGCAACGCCTCCGGTTCAGCCAGTTACCTCGTCACCAGAAGATTTACCTCAAGGACCCGTGTCTCCTGAAGAGAGTTCTACGAAAGATGAGGAGAGCAACAAGACCGAAATAACGTCGCCAAAAAGGGCGAAGTCTTCGGGGAAGAAAAAGAAAGGCGCCAGTCGTAAGGCCGAACCTTTAGAAGATGATCGGGACGATTTTCCGTCCGATGACGAACCGCCAGTGGGTCCGTTGATAGACCCGTTACCGAATGATGAAGACAACGGCTCGGACAATGACCCGGCTGAGGACCCAGATGAACACACCCTGTAAAGACCTTTATCGGCTGATCCGATACGAAGTCATCCGGCAGGACAACGATCAAATCTTGCCGGCCTCGGATCTGGATTTGGCGATTGAGTCTGTCGTTGTTTTCGAGCTTGAGGGGTTTGAGGTGGTAGATAACGCCGGAGAAAAAGAAATTCAGCCGGCCGTGGATACCAAAACCAAGAAATGGCTGATTCTCAAAACCGCATTGTCACTCTTGATCCCCGAAGACTCATTTTCCTACCGAACGGCGGCTTTGTCGAAAGTGCTAGTCGGGATGCCTGGTTTAGAAGAACAGAGGGAAGCGTTGAGGCAACGTTTGGAGCAGTTGGAATCAGACATTTCGGGTAAGCCGGTTCTCTCTTCAAATGAACTGGATGCGTTTGTGAATCAAGGTCAACGTCTATTGGACACGATTTCGGACGCTAGAGGAGAAATCCTATGACTGACAACCGCCCCGGTCGCTACATCGTCGCATCCGGCACCGGTCTAGGCTTCAAAGGTTCATTTAAGCGCCTGAATTCTATTTTGGCGCTGAACGATTCAGATGTGCGGATCTCGGATGTCGTTCAACACATCGAAAAAGGCCTTTTGAAATACATGGGGCCGCTTAAGTCAATCCAAAAGCCGGAAGTCCTGGGGGATGGCGACGTTCAAATTGTGGAACCGGCACCCCTCTCCCAAGCGCAGGATTCCGTCGAGGCAACGGAAGAAAAAGTATCAAATTTACAAGCCGAGGGTCATCGACCCGAGGGTCTGAGACCCCTGAAATTCAGAAAAACTAGAAAGGAGAACACTACCGATGCCGAGTAATCTTACCGTCAAAAATCAGAACGAGGGATTTTTGTATTTTACCTTCCGCGATCTTGGAATTATTGGTCAATTAGACATCGATGATGATGGACTGGATGCGGAAGATTATGAAGATCTGACCACAGCAATGACTGATGAAAACCAGGCCGCACTCACAGACGGAACCTATGGGGATAATCTTTACCTCAAAATTGATGCCAAAGCGCAATCCGATAAACCTGTTGTCGTTGTTGTCACGGGTAAAGACCAGTTGGATGCCAACGCCAGCGAAGAAGTCACTATTCCGGCGCGGGTCCAAGTAGGTCAGTGCATTTTGGTGCCAGAACCAACGTCGGGTGAAAAATGGAAATCGATTACCAGTGTTTTGGTGAAGGCGGTACAGCCCGCCAATCACGCTATCACGGCGGGCATTCGATTTAAGCTGATCTTGTTCCCACAGAAAGCAGATTTTACGACCGATGGAAAAGGTGGTCTTATCAATTTTGATAACGGCTTTGGATGGAATTTGGGATCGACTTCTCGACCCATCCCGAACAAATTTAATCCGGTTGACCATTACAAGCGTCAACGTGGTGAAAACACACTCAAGGTAAGCCAGTTTTTCACCGTCTTTGGGCGCGCATTGGAATATCTGAGAGATCGAGATTTCACACTGAAAGTAGATATCCACGAGGACGGCTCCGCCAACATTGTGGAAACCCGGTATTTTTCGCTGGTTAGGTTGAACGTACCCGTATCAGCCGGGGGCGACGGCGCCGATATTACCCAAGATGCGGACGGCCATTTCCGCGAAATGTTTGTGGTGTGACCACTTTATAGCTAGTTAGAGACGATCTAAACAACTCACCTTTAGGAGATTATAGACATGGGACTAGAAAAAGTTTTTACGGAAGATTCGACCGGGATTTCAATACCCACAGCGTATTTCAAAATCATTAACGTATCGTTTCAAACGGAACAGCGCGCGTATTTTCAGGTTGGGGTGTTTTCGGAACGAGGAAAAGAGTCTCCGATCCGAGTCAGAGAATACCAGCTTATTAAAGCGCTTGATCAGCCGGCAGCCACTCCGCCAACCACGCCCTTTGCCGACTATTTTTCGATTGAGGCGATGAATCCGTTGGACGCCAATATTATCAAAAATGCGTATGAGTATTTGAAAACGTTGGAAGAATACGCCGACGCCACCGACGTATTAGAGGAATAATTCGACAACGACATGCGCCAGATTCACTCGCTTAACGATGCGACTATTATTCTTTACGACGAACTTGAGCTTCAGCAAAACGGGCAAGCGACGGGCACGACGACACTGAGTAGTCCCACCGCTAAATTTTTGTCGCACGGCGTAAAAGTTGGGGATCTGGTGTTTTTGTTGGGACAAGATGCGTTTGAAGTGACGGCTCCACCTGTCTCTGAAACCGAGCTAATTCTTGACCGTGTTATGGCCGCCGCGGACGACATCGTTTTCTCGGTGGCCCGGCCCGTGCCGCTAAGAAAACGAGCGATCTTGGCGCAAAACTATTCGGGGGTTGGTGATGTAATTCTGGTCAGTGGCTCGGAGTTTGATGGCGTGCTATCCGGAACTTACACGGCGCAGATCCGAGAGACGATATTCACCTACACCTCTCGTCAGGGAAATGTATTGCAAGACGTTCAAGGATTAGGGCCACAATCCAAGGGCGCTTGCGCCTTTCAAGAGTATCGCAAAACCGAGTTGTTATTTGTCCAGGATCTACGAGTCCAGAAACGACCTAATCGGACGTTATTACCCCAATTCCGAACACCGGCGAAACGATCGGTCGTGCTTTCGACTGATATCACAATCGAGTTTTCAGCGTGGCTTAACGACTTGGATTTTGCCAAGCGAATCACCGACGCCAACAAAAATTACGTGATTTGGATCGAATACGACCTGGCCGACACGATCCATGAAGATGCTTTTGTTTTTCTGGGATGTTCGGTGGTCAATGCGAATGTCACCAACCAAGACAATGCCAACAGCAACAAAGAACTCAGCTATCTCGCTACCTTTGGCGAGATCACCATAAAGGAGTAACAAAGATGGAAAACCATTCAATGGCAAAAGAAGACGATCAAAAAAGAACTGTTTTATCTTGGAGCGACTGGGGCACAAAACAAAAACGAACTATTATTGTCGGCGGAAATAAAGTGGTCATCCAGGAACTCGATGGTCACGAATACGACGAGGTTCGGAATCTGCCAAAACCCGTACCACCGATGGAATTTAAAAAGGGACAAGACGGAAAACCTATCCTCAAAAACGGTCAGGCGGAACGAGAGCCTAATTTCCAAGACCCAGACTATATTCGGCAATTGGAAGAGGTCGAAATTGCCAGGACCTTAAAAATTTTGGAACACGGTTTGGTAGAACCGAACGGTAAAGAAATACCTGGCAAATCCGTTAAAGAGAAATGGGAGTTTTTGAAAGGCGGGAAGGCCGGTGACATCGATAAGATCGCATTGGAAATCATCCGTATCAGTAATTTGTTGCCAGGTGATGTTGATTTTTTAAACTTGAGCTAATCCCGTCGGAACTGCGGAATTGGCAACCCAAAAAACAAGTTCCTGCGTTAACGCTGAGTTGGTATCTGATTCAGCTTCGGACAGCAAAAGAATGGGGCATCACCCCAGATAAGTTTTGGAAGTTAGACAAACGCACCAAATCGGAAATGATCGCAACAGTAGAAATTACGCATCTGATCGATGCCTATTATGCGGAGGTCATTCATGAACAAACCGCTCCACGACCGTCACCAACCAAGAAACGTTAGGCCACTCAATGCCATGCGGCTGAGCCGCAGATGAATTTTTTAAGCAAGCTTGGCAAATTCAAAATACTCCGAGATGAAACTCGATTCCTTCAGAGTGAGAACGCTGCAACCGTGACTGTAAGTTGGAAAGCCGGAAACGTCGGCGGGACGTTTAATCCCTTGTTTAAACAGTTTGATGGCGGTACCGAAGATAGGACGGTCTTGGCTGGGCTAAAAGCTGAAAAAATTGTCGTGACCCCCACCACTATTTCAGAATTAGATTTTGGGATTATCAAAGTGGGCGATGTTATTTTCCGGTTCCATCACACCTTGGATCTGAATAAACCCGAACTCAAAATTACCCACAACAGTGTGGACTATTTCCCGATCACATTTTCGCCGCAACAACAGGAAGTGTTGGCCGTGGCGATCGGTGACGACCAGGTCTTTCAGACCCTTGTATGTTCGAGAACAAAACCCCGATCTTCGGAAAGGACGTGATGGAGTGAGCTGTGAATTATTTGGATTTGTTTTCTGGTATTGGCGGCTTTCATCTAGGACTTTCGCAGGCAGGGTTTGAATTTGAATGGACTGGATACAGCGAAATTAACACCTACGCCAAGAAAGTTTACGCCAAGCATTTCCCCCAAAGCCAAGGCGTTCAAGGCACGCAGTGCCAAAGCCTTGGCGATATCCGGGCAATTGACCCTCTTTCCCTACCTCGAATCGACATCGTGTCTTTCGGCTTCCCTTGCCAGGATATTTCCATTGCTGGCAAGCGGAGAGGACTCAGCGCAAGCCGAAGCGGTCTCTTTTTTGAAGCCATTCGGATCATTGATGCCACAAAGCCCCGTCTTTTTATCTTTGAGAACGTCAAAGGATTGTTTAGTTCCAATGACGGAAGGGATTTTCAAACGGTACTGCAAACGATCGCCGACGTTGGGTATGATGGCGTCTGGCAATTGCTTAATACTGCCTGGTTTCTCCCCCAAAATCGAGAGCGGATATATTTTGTCGGATTTCCTAGAAGCCAGCGTCCACCCCAAGTATTTCCTCTCTGTGAAAGGTCTTTCATACCTGATGGCGCGGCTCAAGAAAAATCAAGCGGCCAATCGACACTTTGCAGTACGATTGGTACCCGATACGGCGCCCTCCAATGTAGCGGAGAAACCTACATCACCAAAGCGGCTCAGTCGCAAGGCACTCAATGCCAAGCCGCTCAGCGACAAGATACTCCGTGGAAAGCTACCCAAAAACTCAGGCAAGGCTACCGGGTAAGATCCGTTTACGGCCTGGCCGATACCCTTCAAAGCAATGCCGGTGCATTAGGAGGGAAAACCGGACTCTATGACGTTAGCCCGTGTCTTCGGTCAAACCATCGCAATACGGCGGATGTGCATTTTATTTTGGATCCTTCCAAGACTCCTGTAAATATTCGGCGATTGACCCCATTGGAGTGCGAACGGTTGCAAGGTTTTCCCGAAGGATGGACGGAAGGGATCAGTGATACGCAGCGCTATGTGTGTTTGGGCAATGCGGTGTCAGTGCCAGTTGTAAAAGCAATCGGAGAAAAACTGAAGCCCTCCGTGATGATTTAACATACCAAAATTTGGAAAAGTCGCTTCCTGCCTTCCCGATCTAAAATCAAGCTACGCCATGATTCAAATCCGGATAAGTGCCAACGCTGCGAGCGTTTTGAACCGTCACCGCAAACTGATGGAACATTTTTCGAATGTCCAAAAGAGTGGCACGGCCACGCCTTTTTTAGCCAAACGCAAATCCGACTACCGAATCCTCGCGCAAACGATTGTGCTTAATCAGGTTTATATGGCCTACACCCCTAAAAAATATCGTCGCACTTGGCAGCTCTTTCAAGCGGTCGACATCTCGCAAGCCAATAATGACAGCTTTGCGGTTGAAATTTCACTTTCGGAATCTCTCAAAATGGTTCGCCCCAACTCACGCCATTCCTATTACCCGGCTTTGGTGCCACTGGGCATTACCTCAATCTATCCGGTCGAAAGCTATCCGCCGCGCGACTGGTACTACAATTCGGACGGATGGCTTGAACAATTCGGCGCCAAATTCGCATCCGACTACTACAACACTGTCGTCCGGGAGAACCTGCGATGAGCCTCCCCCTACAAACCGATATTGATTCACAAAATTACGACGAAACGCTTTTGCAACTGATGGCGGAATTTTTGGGCGAATTTTTTAACGTCGGCAGTGGGTTTGATGCCGCGATTGAAATTGTCGAACGAAGTCTCGACAATCCACTTCCGAAGCCGGAGATCCACCTAGCGATTTCAGGAGGCGCGGCTCGCCGACTGGGGGGTATTGCCCTGACGGATCTGGAACGAAAAGAACTGTTGGGCGAATACAAGGAACTGACCTGGTCGATCCGGATCATTACTGACGACGCCTCCGGTGGAGCGCTGGTGTTAAGTCGCTACGCCGGCCATTTGGATCATGTCTTTCGCTCCCAAACCCACCACATGGCCCCAAAGGGGCTTAGGAAGGCGCGGTTGTCGGCGCCGATCAATGTGAATGTCGATTCGTTTTACCAAAAGATGTTTACCCTAACCAATCAGCTTCTTTTGAGTTGGGAGATTGCCGATGGGTAAAACCTACCAAGACACGATCCGGCTGGATTTTGAAATCAATTCCAAGGGGGCTAGTCAGCTTCAAGACGTCGTTCGAAATCTTGAAAAGCTGGAAAAGGTGCTGCAACGGCTCCAAGGCCTCGGCGTCATGATGGGCAAAGAGTTTGAGCCATTAAGTAAAGCGAATGAGGAAATCAAACGAGCGACTAGCCTGTGGGAGAAATTTAAACAACAGCTTCGCGAAAGCGCCCAAGAGGGTAAAAAGTTTACGGTTTTTGGCGAGGATATTGGAAAGCTTACTGGCAAAATTACGCTATTTGTCCTGTTGACGGGGGCCATTGTCAAAACGTTGGGTTACATCTTCGATCTCATCAAAGTCGTCGGCCAACTGGAATCTGAAATGGCGCGTGTGGCTAGCGCATCGCGTGTCAGCGGCCAAACCTTGGCGTCTGCGATGTTCGATATCCGTAAAGAAGCGCTGCTTGTTGCCCGAGATTTCAATACCTCGTTTACCGAAGTGGCGAAGGCTGCCTACGCCGCTGGCTCCGCAGGATTAACGGTGGGTCAGCAGATCGCCAGTTTGCGACCTGTTACCAATCTGGTGGTTGGGACCCTCTCCAACATGGAAGAGACCGCCAAGCTGGTCGCTGGCGCCTTTAACGTCTTTGGCGACAAACTTGGCAGTGCCGGAACCGATGTCGAAAAGTTTCAAGCGATCACGGACATTTTAGCGGATACCTTTGCTCGGCAACAGGTGGAATTGGAAGAACTTGGCGCCGGTTTCTCCCAAGCGGCGAGCGCCGTCTCCATATTGGACGTTCAGTTTGATGAAATGGTCACGGTACTTGGGTTTCTCAATACCGGCATGCTCAAGGGATCACGGGCTGGAACAGCCCTTCTAAACTCCATGATTCAGTTGGCTAAAGAAAGCGACAAGCTCAAAGAGAAATTTAACGTCGCATTCGATCCCACCCGGCCTCTCAAATTCACCGACATTATCTTGCAAGTCGCCGAGCAAATCCGATCAGGCGGAATTTCAGCGGAAGAATTTAAAGATTTGGTCGACGTCTTCAATATCCGAGGTGCTCGGGCCGTCGCTCAAATCGCCAGCGATATGACCCGTTTCGAAGAAGCGATCAGCCATAGCGTCGAAAACACCAAACATATGGCCGCCGTCTTAGCTAAAGTTCAAAGTGATACCTTGGCCGGCAGTTTCCAGCGCATGACGAATTCATTGGGTGAAATGTTGGTTTATTTAAACGACATCGTGCCCGCGACCCGGATTTTAGCGCTTCTCTTTTCTGGAATCGGACACGCAGCAGGGGTCATTAACAACACGTTAAGCACAGTTGCCAAAGTCACGAACTCGGTCTTTGCCAACATGAAAATAGGAGTGGAAAATGCCGAGTTAGCCCAACTCAAATCCCAGTTAAGCTACGTCTCCCAACTCATTGACCAAATCTCAAGCAAGAAAACCTTTGCCAGTTCGGAATACTTAAAATCGTTACAGACTTCTCGCGAGAGTATCAAGCAACAGATTGCCGAACAGGAAGCCTATATCCGATTCTTAGATGCCCGAAAAGAGGCACCGCCACCAGGAAGCGATGCCTCGATTATTACCGAGATCGATCCCAACTTGCTTCCCAAATCGGTGCGGTTGGCCGTTCTTGAAATGAAGAATTTTGTCAAAGAAGCCGATATTGCGCGCGGCATTAACGGCGACATTCTGTCCAAAGTGTTTGACGTAAACGTTCTGCTGGCCAAAGTAAACCAACGGGTTCAGACCAATAGCAGGGTGTCGGTCGATGTCGCGGCTGCGTTTGGTCAACAGAAATTGGAATTATCCAGCGCGCTCACGTTTGATGAGAAACGCCTCAAAACCTTGATTGCGATCGTCACACAAACAACGAAGTCGGCGGAGCAAGAAAAAGAAGCCCAAGAGATTTTGAAAGGTATTGCCGAGGTGACGAAACTGGTGGGCGATCGCCGCAAAGAAATTACCGATGCCACCGAAAAAGGACTTCGCTCTGAACGGGAACGGGTGGTTCTGGAAACACTGTCCATTCGCAACACAAAAGAGGAAGTGGTCACCAAAACCAAGACGGCGCAAGCGTTGGATGAACTCAATGCCAAATTGAAGACGAATATTTCTCTATCCCAGATTCAGGGGTTAAACGCTGTCAAAATTCTCGCCCTCGCCGGCCAAAATAAGGAAGCCCTCGAAATCGCCAAAGAACTCTTGAAGGATATCAACGATGAGACGCTTGCGGGCACACGAACCAATCAACGAGCCAGCGATCGTGCCAATGAAAAAATGCTGGAAGGCATCCGCGCTCAAGGAAAAGTCAAAGAGGACATCATGCAGGCGATGGGTGGTAATGAGACACAAATCGCTCAAGCACGGCTGGCCTCGGTTAATGCTGAAATCGAAGAGCTAAAAAGAAAGAAGAAGTTAAAAGACGACGATCAAATAAACACCGAGGCCATGGCCAAACAAATCGACGACCTTACCCAAAAACAGGTGGAATATAATTTACAGATTACAACGCTCATTCCCCTGGAAGAGCGACGCAAAGAGCGGATGAAAAGCTATCAGTTTCTTCAGTCGATAGCGATCACACAAGGCAATACCGAAATTGAGCAGGCCGCGATCAAAGTTAAGCTGTTTGAACAGCTCTTGACATTGGCTGAAACGGACAGGGACGCTCAGTTTTTTATCAACGATCTCAAACGCCAAGGGATTGATCTGTTATCTGTTCAACGGGACCTCATGCTGGCTCAAGCCCAAGAAGCCCACAACCTATCCAAGGCGATCAACGACGGTATTAAAGATTCTTTGTTTGAATCGCTTACGCAGGCGAAGGCGTTAGATGAAGCGTTGAATAGTGTCGGTGACACCATCGGTAAAATTATATTGCGAAAGCAATTCGAAAATGTGATGAACCAGATCCTCAATGCCTTTGATGTAGGCGGGATCACCGTTGAATCGCAACTTCAAAACGGTGGGACTCTATTCATCACCAAGCTTCAAACTGAATTACCGCCGCTGTTTTCACAAATGGGAGAGATTTTTGCGAGCACGGCCAAAAGTGGACTTGGGGTTACGGACACCGGAGGATCGGCGTCGTTGTCGCTCACCAACATTTCCGCTTCGGGAAAAAGTGTCATTCCGAACACGGCCATATCTCCTCAAGATGACACCCTGAAAGGGTTTGGAAGATTCTTTTCGGGGGCGCTTACTGGGGCGGCTCTGGCCAACGCTCGGGGCCGGGATCAGACGAGCCAAATTGCGGCGGCGGTGGGAGGAGCCGTAGGCAATGCCGTATTGCCTGGAATTGGTGGAATTATCGGTGGTTTTCTGGGAAGCCTTTTGGGAGGCAACAAGGACGAGTCTACGCCAAAAGAAGATCCAGTACCGTTTAAGTTAGATACGTCGAATACGACGCTCAAAGACATTAATCGCAATTTG
>CAYGHZ010000047.1:0-12216 GCA_964349635.1 uncultured Candidatus Marinamargulisbacteria bacterium | reverse complement strand
ACATATAATAGTTGGATCCCATGCGCTCATACGTATCGGGGTTGTCGCGATCGATATAGTTATAGGTTTCCAAGGCATCGATGGCTTCCTTATAATTTCCGCCGTAAAACAGGGTCTGGGCCTGGCGCCAATATTTGGTTTCCATATTTTCGACTTTATAGGATCCGGTTCCCATTCCAAGACCATATTCCAATAATTTTTTGGATTTAAAATTACGCCGATGAAGATAAACAATATGAATTAATAAATCGCGGGCGATATCTTTTTTTTCTTCGATCAGGGCAAACTGCGCTTCTTTATAAAGCCGCTTAATGGCTTTTTGGACCGGTTCTTCCAATTCGCTTTCTTTGCCGAAGATCGAGGAGGCTTGCGATTCCTCAAATTCAACTTGTTTGAACATCATAAGCCACGCTTTAACTTTTCGTTCCCTGTCGCGATACAAACTTTCCGGGATTTTTTCTAAGGAGATCAGGACTTGATCGAATTGTTTTTGTTTCAAAAACCCTTCCCATTCTTGCTGCTGGGCTTGGATGTCGGCGGTGGAGATTTCTTCCGTCGCGATATTTCCGGTGACGTTGGCCGTTTGGGCAAAGCAGGTGCCTGAGAAAAGCACAATAAAAAGAAAGACAAATTTTTTCATAACACTTCCTTAAACGCAGCTAATGTTTTTTCGATTTCTTCATCGCCATGAGCTGACGAAAGAAAATTCGCTTCGTGCTGGGACGGCGCAAAATAGACGCCGCGCTGCAACATTGCATGATAATAACGCGAAAATTCCTCTTTCGAGTCTAAAAACACTGTAAACATGGTTCCGATGGAAACTACTTTATCGCCAATCTGCGTTTGAATGCCAGTGACCAATTTTGTCGTCATCTCGCAGATTTTTGAAAAGATTTGTGGTTGTTGAAGTTCGGTCAGCGTAGCGATCCCTGCCGCCATGGCCACCGGATTGCCGGACATCGTCCCCCCTTGGTACACAGGGCCCAATGGCGCCAAATAATCCATAACATCCGCGCGTCCGCCAAACGCGCCGCACGGCAGTCCGCCGCCGATCACTTTTCCCAAGCAGGTCAGGTCGGGCGTGATGCTATATAGCTCTTGCGCCCCACCCAAACTTACTCGAAAACCGGTCATCACTTCATCAAAGATTAGGAGTGCGCCATGGGTCGTGCAGTAGGCTCTAAGCGCGCTTAAAAATCCGGGTTCGGGCAATACAACGCCCACGTTACCGCAGACCGGCTCGACAATGACCGCCGCGATTTTGCCTCCCTTTTGTTTGAATAAGGCATCCAGCGCCGCAAAATCATTAAAATCAATTTGGTCAGGACAATTCAAAAGCGAATCGCCATGGCCGTGATAACACTGGCGAAATTTGACAATCACGTCCCGCTTGGTAAAGCCGCGAGCCAGTCGCGCCGCGCTCATGGTACTTTCGGTGCCGGAATTGACGAATCGGATTTTTTCGATCGAAGGGAAGAACTGTTGCACCAGTTGCGCCAATTCGATTTCAAGCCGGTTGGGTGCGCCAAACGCCGTGCCATTGACCATTGTTTCCTGAATTTTGGCTAGGACCTTGGGGTGGGCGTGTCCTAAAATCAACGGCCCATACGACAAGACATAGTCGATCAATTCCTGACCGTCTTCAGTATACAGATAAGCGCCTTGACCGCGCTTCATAAAAAGAGGAACGCCGCCCACCGATTTAAAGGCGCGGATCGGGCTGTTAACCCCTCCCACCAAAACCTTCTGGGCTTCTGTGAAGAGCATGTCTGAGGAAATTTCCCTTCTTTTCATCTTGCTAAACGTGGCCAAACCTGTGTAGAATCGATCTCAAATTCATTATATAACGGTAAGGGGCATTGCCCTAATTACACGTGAAAAGGAGCGTTATGGAAATCATTACAATGCGTCAGTTGTTAGAATCCGGGGTTCATTTTGGTCATCAGACCAAGCGTTGGAATCCTAAAATGAAAAAATATATTTTTACGTCGCGCAATGGAATCCACGTTATCGATCTTCAGCAAACCATTAAATTAATCCGAAAAAGTTATGAATTCGCTAAAGATGTTGCCAAGCGCGGTGGTACGGTGTTGTTTGTAGGTACCAAAAAGCAAGCACAAGAAGCGATTCAATTTGAGTCGGAAGCCGCGGGGATGCCGTTTGTAAATCATCGATGGCTCGGTGGAACGCTCACCAACTTGGTGACGGTTCGTCAAAGCGTCAATAAATTCCGTAAATATTTGCAAATGGAAGAAGACGGTATTTTCAAAACGTTGTCTGGTAAAGAAGCGGCGCGTAAACAAAAAACATTGCATCGCCTCAAGTACAACCTGGAAGGTATCAAGAACATGGGCGCATTGCCTTCGGCCTTGTTTATTGTGGATACCAAGCGCGAGCAATTGGCGGTGGATGAAGCCAACAAGTTGGGAATTCCAATTATTGGGATTGTGGATACCAACGCAGATCCGACCGAAGTTCAGTATCCGATCCCTGCGAATGACGATGCCATTCGGGCGATCAAATTGTTGTGTTCCATTATGTCAAAAGCCGTGATCGACGGTCGGGCGGAAATGGGTCAAGCGGCTCCTATTGCGACGCAAGAAGAAGTTGCTCTGGAAACGATGCCGATTCTTGACGAAGAGATATTTAGCGAAGAAGTTCTGGAGCGTATGGGTTTTGCCGAAGATTTTGAAGAAGAGCTAGTTGAAGAAGCTGTGATTAAACCAAAGAAAGAACGGGTCAAAAAGGCCAAGGCCGGCGAAGAGGAGGTCTAGACATGGAAATTACAGCGACTCTCGTTAAAGAATTACGCGAAAAAACGGGTGTGGGGATGATGGAATGCAAAAAGGCATTGTCCGAGTCTCAGGGCGACCTGGAAAAAGCGATTCAGTATTTGCGTGAAAAAGGCATTGCTACTGCGTCCAAAAAATCCGACCGCCATGCGTCGGAAGGCAGCATTTTTACCTTAATCAAGGGCGATAAAGGCGTTATTCTGGAAGTCAGTTGCGAAACTGATTTTGTCGCTAAGAACGATGATTTTCAGCGTTTAGGCCACAGTCTATGCGAAGCCGTTTTGGCGGGTAATATCAAAACGGTGGAAGAAATTCCAACGGCCAAAATTACCGAGTTGGTCTTGAAATTGGGTGAAAATATATCTGTTCGACGGATGCAGGTTCTTGGCGGTGAGTTGTGCGATTACATCCATTTAAATGGAAAAATCGGCGTTATGGTCGAATTCAGTAAAAAAGTAAGCGAAGAGTTGGGTAAAGATGTGGCGATGCATGTGGCCGCTGCGAATCCTCAATATTTGAAGCGTGACCAAGTGCCCGCAAAAGAAGTGGAAACTGAAAAAGAAATTATTCGAAACCAAGCCTTAAACGAAGGTCGTCCGGCGCAGGTTGTCGATAAGATTGTCGAAGGACGCGTCGCCAAGTTTTTCAAAGACGTCTGCCTGTTGGAGCAGCCGTTCGTGAAAGATCAGGATAAAACCATTCAAAAATTGTTCCCCGCCGATACGACGATTAATCAGTTCGTTCGTTATTCGATCGGCTAGATCTCGTGCGGGCGTATTTTGAGGAACTTGAAGAAAAGAACCTCGCGCCCTACGCGGTCAAAAGCAAAAATTCGCTAGGTCGGCAATTTCAAGAACCGGTCTCGGCCAATCGCACATGTTTTCAACGCGACCGGGACCGGGTGATTCATTCCAAAGCCTTTCGGCGATTAAAGCATAAAACGCAGGTTTTTATTGCGACCGAGTCCGACCATTATCGTTCGCGATTGACACATACCATTGAAGTGGCGCAAATTTCCCGTCATTTGGCGCGATTGTTGCGGCTTAACGAAGATTTGGCCGAATCGATTGCCCTGGCGCATGACCTGGGACACACGCCTTTTGGACATTCGGGTGAACATGAGCTCAATCGACTAATGGCCAATTTTGGAGGGTTCGAACACAACCGCCAAAGCCGGCGCATTGTGGATGAACTGGAAATTAAATATCCGCAATTTAATGGCCTAAATTTGTCTTACGAAGTACGAGAAGGCCTTATTAAACATCGTACGGCGTGGGATAACCCGGGAGGCAATGACCTGGCTACCGTTGAAGCACAGGCCGTTAATATCGCTGATGAAATTGCCTACAACAACCATGACCTGGATGACGGACTAAGCGCCGGAATTTTGGTGGAAAGCGAATTGAACGACAAAGTGACTCTTTGGAAAGAAGCCAAGAAATTCGTGAAATCTCAATATGCTAACTTAGAAGACGTTCATCTCAAATATCAGATCAACAGTTATCTGATTTCGTCGCAAATCGAAGACGTGGTTCAAACGACGCTTAAACAAATTCCAAAAGTATCGTTTAGTCCTGAGATGACGGATAAAAACAAACAATTGAGGGCCTATCTCTTTAAGAATTTCTATTCGCATAATGATATCTATCGCATGAATAAAAAAGGACAATTGATTATTCGCAACTTGTTTACAGCCTTTTCCGAAGATCCTAAACTGTTACCGGATAATTTTAAAAACAGAATTGATAAACCGGATACAAAGGAACGCGTGGTCGCCGATTATATTGCGGGGATGACCGACACCTACGCTAAAAAGGAATTTCAAACGATTTTCGAATAGGAGGAAGCCCGGATGGTAAAGGTAACAGACAGTAATTTTGACCACGAAGTACTTCAAGAAAAAGGGAAGTATGTGTTGGTGGATTTTTGGGCGGAGTGGTGCGGACCATGCCGGATGTTGGCTCCTGTTGTAGAAGCAATGAGCAAAAAGTTTGAAAAGACCGTGAAGGTGTGCAAGTTGGATACGGATTCGAATATTCAAACCGCGCAGACGTATCAAATTACGAATATTCCATGCTGCATTGTTTTTAAAGACGGTAAAGAAGTCGCTCGCATCGTCGGGTATCGATCCGAAGCCGCATTTGAAGCCGAGCTTTCTAAAGTTACTAAAGCGTAGTTTTGTTCTCGCGTTAGTGATGAGCGTCTCATTGCAGGCGCAGTCTCTCGTTCTTCAAAATGCAGTCACTAAAGCAAAGCTGGAATATCTCTATCCCAAAAACACGGTGACGCAGATGGATCGGATTAACTGCGTTAAGCTGCGTGCGGACTTGCGGCCGTCGGGCTGGCCGGACCGTATTCCGTTTGGCGTGGGAATCGATTCGTCTCAACAAGCGATCTATTTTAATAACTATCGCGGCTTTATGAAAAAATCGATCCGGAGTTACCGGTCGCCGGATTTTCGGCAGCTTGAAGATATTTGTGTTGACGAATCCGGCAGGATTTTTGCGGTGGATTCGGTCCAAAACAAAATTTTTCAATTTCAACTCAATAGCGATTTGGTTACGCTGACTCGACTGCCCAGTATTTCAATTCAAAAACCATTTCGCTGCGAGACGTCACCCGGAGGGTGGTTGGCGGTTCTCACGCGGGAAAATCAATTGGCAATCTACAAAAACCGGATAGTGCAGGGGGTGTTTGCGGTGGAAAGTCCGCGCGATATCACCATTACGCCGCACGCCCTGGTGCTTTTATCGGCGGATCGCCTCACTAAATATAATCTTTTGGGTTTTGCGGAAAAAAGTGTGGCGCTCGATCGGTCATTTACCGCCGTGGAAAATTCTCATGAAGGGGATGTGTTTCTTTTGGATGGCAAGGAGAGGAGTGTCCGGAAATTAAATCCTAATTTAGAAAAAATCGAGGAAAATAAGCTTGGGGAAGGTCAATGGAGCGATATGACCGTCTACGAGACATTTGGTTTTTTGGCGGTGACGTCTGGGTTGTCGGGCGCCTATTATGCCATGCGGCTGGAGGTGCCGGAGCTGGGTGTCAAAAATAATCCTCCGTTGCATCTGATTTCGTTTACGACGACGTTTCCGGCGGATGTGACCATTAATGTTAAGACGGGGCGCGGGATTGCAAAATCATTTTATTTTCAAAACTTGCCTGCCGATCATCATGAGCTTAATTGGGATGGCGTGGCTGCGCCTTATACAATTGAACTGCTGGGAAAAGCCCGTTACTCCCTGGCCAATCGAGTTGTAAAAACCTATACTGTCGGCCAATGAAAAAGTATAAAGTTGCTGTTGTCGGTGCCACTGGTTTGGTGGGTACCGAGATATTAAAAGTTTTGGAGGAGCGTAAGTTTCCCATTCAAGGCTTGATTCCGTTGGCGTCTGAGCGGTCGTTAGGCAAACGTGTCATGTTTCGTGAAGAGTCTTACGACGTTCGGGTGTTGCAGCCTAAAGAGTTCGAAGGTGTTGATTTTGCGTTGTTTTCAGCCGGGGGATCGGTCTCGGCGCAATTTGCTCCGGAAGCGGTCAAAAAGGGTGCGGTGGTGATTGATAACACGTCGCATTTTCGGATGCATGACGATGTGCCGCTAGTGGTGCCCGAGGTGAACGGCGAGGCGCTTAAACAGCATAAGGGAATTATCGCAAACCCCAATTGTTCTACGGCCCAAATGGTCATGGTATTAAAGCCGCTTTATGAAGCCGCTGGCATTGAACGCAT
The DNA here is from genome assembly GCA_964349635.1 of uncultured Candidatus Marinamargulisbacteria bacterium. GTDB lineage: Bacteria > Margulisbacteria > Marinamargulisbacteria > SXXA01 > CAYGHZ01 > CAYGHZ01. Next base: position 5,695 of record CAYGHZ010000047.1, on the reverse strand, counting down.
TGTGATTTCGACCTATCAGTCGGTGTCGGGTGCTGGCAATTCCGCGATTGAGGAGCTCGAAACCCATACTCGCATGAATTTGAACGGGGGAGTGCCGACGCCTAAAAAATTTCACTATTCGATCTCGTTTAACTGCATTCCGCATATTGATATGTTTTTGGAGAATGGCTATACCAAAGAAGAAATGAAAATGATCAACGAAACCCGTAAAATTTTGGGTGACGATTCGATCCAGATCACTGCGACGACCGTGCGCGTTCCTGTGTTTGTTGGCCACAGTGAATCGGTGAACATTCAAACCAAGAAAAAATTGACGGTTAAACAGGTGCGCGAGCTTTTGGAAAAGATGCCGGGTGTTACGGTTATGGACGATCCGGCCCATAATATCTATCCCACTCCAAAAGAAACCGCCGGCCAAGACGATGTGTTTGTCGGCCGTATCCGCGAAGATTTTTCCGTGAAAAACGGGATTAATCTTTGGATCGTTGCGGACAACTTGAGAAAAGGCGCGGCCCTCAATGCGGTGCAAATCGCAGAGGCGATGATGGCTTGAGCATCGCGTCGTTTTACGACCGAAGTTTTGAGGAATTTGGCGATACCCATCAGGCGGTGGGATGGTTCACGGAAAATACCCAGCAGATTCGATTTTTGATGCTGTCTTTGCTGACAGACTGGTCAAAAGTCTCGGTATTGGATGTGGGGTGCGCTACCGGCGAATTCTATACCTATCTAAAAGCACGCTATCCCGATGTGAAGTATGAAGGTATCGATTTCAGCGTCAAGATGCTCGAAGCCGCGAGACGAAAATTTCCAGATACTTCGTTTATTCAAGCCGATTTTATGACCGAGAAATTTAAAAAAACTTATGATTATGTGGTGGCGTCCGGGGTGTTTAATCATCGTGAACAAGCGCCGTTGATGGAATCGGCGATTAAAAAGATGTTTGCCCTGGCGCGTAAGGGTGTGGCGTTTAACGCCTTATCGTCATTTACGCCGGAGCATCAGCAAGACAGGAAGACGTTTCACTATTATGATCCGCTACAAATCATTCGATTTTCCTTGACGCTGACGCGGTTTGTAGAGTTTAAGCAAAGCTATTTGCCTAATGATTTTACGGTTTATTTGTATCGATAGCTATAAAAACGACTGCCACTGAACAATTTTTTGTTTTCCGCGTGCCGTTAAATAGGTACTATTTCCGCCTTCGGGGCTCAACGGAGTAATTCGGGTCGCAAACGGAGCCGGAATATCTGTTGGCTCTTGATTCAAATCAAGCATGTTGTAAATTCGTTGTGTCGCCCGATCAACGAGGACCGAAAGGACGGCTTCTTTTGTTAGCGGAGTGGGAATGGAATCTATTTCGATTAGAGGGACAGGTATTCTCTGATATGCGGCAAGATAAGCCAAGGCTAGGCGCTGGGCGGTGGGATCGCCATCTAATTCAACGAACTTTTTTGCCATTAGGTGAATGGTGTTAGTGAGATTTCGATCGGAGTGGGGCGTTTTTATTTTGGCCAGTTCTTGCGGATCAATACCCTCATAGGGAGAACGCGTAAAACCCAGTTGACTGGCTTCGTCAAACCGGGTTTCGGTTCCGGGACATATCGCAAGAAAGGCCTGGCGAAGATCGTTCCAATTTCGGATTTCAGGGCCGTTGGTTGCTACGACTTTTTTCTTTTGCATTGGTTTGATCCGATTAAATCATGTTTCCATAGACTCCGCATAGGTTCTTCCCAAAGAGGATATGAACTGAGCTACCGGTTCATCTTCTTGACCCCGTTTTCGCTCGGGGATCAGTCCAAATGCTCCAATATCTATTTCTTCGTGATTTAGCAGAGGCGGGATCAATCCGAATCTAATCATAATGGAGTCAAAAAGCAACCGGCCGGTTCTTCCGTTCCCGTCCCCAAAGGGATGAATAGATTCGAATCGCTCATAAAACTTGGCCGCTAATATGATCGGATTGCCTCGACAAAAGCTGGTTTCCGGCGCTTTAAAGTTCATATCTGATTCTTGTCTCAAATAACATTGCCTGAGTTCCTCATTTAGCCATGTGCATAAGCGGTTTATTTCTGGCGCCACGTACTGTGGCGGAAGATAAATGTAAAATGGAAATTTTCCTGCGGAAACGGATTGATTTCGAAACCCTTCGTTATAGTTACGTACAATGCTGTTCAGTTCTTTAAAATCCTGAGGCGTAAAATAGGCCTTCGCGGGATTTAGCCTCCATTCTTTTATTAGAGCATCGGCCTGGTTCCATTGCGTTATTTCTTTTTCGTTAACGCAAGATTTGCTCGTTTTCATACGAGTTTTTGTAAACTCCGAGTCGTTTATTGCGTCCTGAACTACCGCGGGATCTGATTTCCGAAGATGTACAAATGTATCTTCTGCCGTTCTATGCATTTCCTCGGACACCGGATGGTTTAAATGACTTTGGAGGTTAAACGCCATGGCTGTCGCGAAATCTTTCTTTTCCATCGCCTCATCGATATCAGTTTCCTTCATATCCGCCATTAGTGCTTTCGTATCAATGTAAGAAACTCCGTTTTCTGCCCTTACCAGATGCTTTTTCAGGTTTTCGGGTAGGGTAATAAGATTTTCAGGCGTATTTGCTATAACCGGAAGAGGCAGTTTGCTAGGCGGATTGGCCGAAACGGTTACCGGGGGCAAATGTGTGGCAGTGACAGGCTGCGAGGGTGGGGTCTGAGTGGCTAATTTTTCTTGAACTTCTTTCAGTGTTTCTCGAAGATATTGAACGCGTAATTGAGTTTTGAGATCAGGAGCCTCTCCTTTTGAATCGAGTAGTTTCTTGAATGCGGTCAACTTTTCGGGAAAGGGGCCGATCTCTCTGGCTATCGTTTTGCTGACTACCTCATCGTCTTTTGATTCAAACAATATGGCTAGCGGTAATCGCGGACTCCTGCTCTGTGGGGAGTTCTGCGTTTTGGAATTACTTGACTTCGCTGCGCTATCTTTGGATGAGGGGTCGCTTATGAGGTGCACGTTAGATGAGCTTCCCCTACGCGATTCTATTTAAACCTCGGCTGCTAAATTCCAATAATGCTGCAGCTCCGTATTCCCCTTCTTATTCAATACATCCCGCGCCAACCGTTTACCCAATTGCACGCCCTCCTGATCAAACGAATTAACATTCCACAAAAACCCCTCGAACATGACTTGATTTTCAAAAAAAGCCAACAAAGCGCCGACGGATCGGGGTGAAATAGAATCGGCCATTATGAGAGTCGAAGGACGGCGGCCCGGAAAATGTTTGTTCGGGTCCGGGTCCGGGTGTCCTGCGGCCAGGGCTACGATTTGAGCTGCCAAATTGGCATTGAGGTCCGTGGCGCCTTTAATGCCGATAAATTGTATCGGGGTGATATCGGTCCCTTGATGAAACATTTGGAAAAACGAATGTTGAGCGTTGGTTCCCGGTTCGCCAAAAATAACCGGTGCGGTGCCATAGGCGATGGGTTGGCCATACTGATTGACACGTTTGCCGTTGCTTTCACATTCCAGTTGTTGCAGATGGCCGGGAAGGCGGTTTAGGGCGCTGCAATAAGGAATCACGGCGCGCGCCGAGAGGCCTAAAATATTGCGTTGCCAAATACAAATCAAAGCGGATAACAAGCTGATATTTTGGAGCGGGTCGGTCCGAGTGGCGAATTTGTCTAATTCGGCCGCACCTTGCAACAGCTCTTCAAATACGTCCGGTCCGTAAGCCAGTGAAATCAGACATCCTCCCACGGCGCTGGTGGCCGAAAATCGTCCGCCGATGGCGTCGTCGATATAAAAAATATCCAGAAACTGATCCGGCGCGTCCATTGGGCTACCCTTCCCGGTTACGGCTATCGCTTGTTTCCCGCGGCCCAACCGGTTCCAAAGAGATAGGGTCTCGGGGGTTGTCCCGCTTTTGGATACAACGATGAAAAGAGTAGTTTCCAAATCGAATTCATCGAGATTGGCGTCAAAATTGGAAATTATCTCGGCCTGCAACCATCGCTTTTGATTACCAAGCGCGTAATACAGCGCGCAGGGACCAAGCTCTGATCCTCCGATACCGATTTGAACGATTTTTTTGTAGTGCTGTTGGGAGTGTACTTTGCGAGAAAATTCGGCGATTCGTTGTTGTTGTTCGCCATAAAATCCACGGTCTTGGCTGCGGGTGCGATGATGGAGCGCGGGACGGTTTTCGCTTAGGTTTACGATTTCCCCAGCCATTAACTTCTTGGCCCGCTCGGTCACACTCGACGACTGTGCCAATTGGCCGAGCACTTCCAGAATCTCTTTGTTCAGGAAGGCAGTTCCATATGAAAAAGCTAGTGGTCCGTTTGAAACGGCGGGCGGCATCCAAAGCTCGCCGAAAGGAGCCAGCTTTTTTAGTTTGGATAATAGCGGGTTTTCGGACAGATCAGGATAACGCATTCGCCCCAATCGGATACAGGCTGCTGATTAATTCTTTTTCAATTTCTCGAAGGTCGATTTGTCGGCGTTGCATCATGCGGCCGGCAATTTCAAAAAATTTTTCTTTCTGGCAGACCTCGTAGCGCTCTGGCGATCCCCAACTGAAGGCGGCGATGTCTTTGTTATGCAGGCCTGTCCCAAAAATATTCGCTCCGAATCCAATTACGGTTCCCGTGTTTAGCAGTGACCCAATTCCGGTTTTGACGTGGTCGCTAATGATCGATCCGAAAAATTGGAGACCCGACTTTCTAACTTCGCCATAGGTATTCTTTAAATTAGACGTGGTTGTTCCCGCGCCCAGATTTACCCACTCGCCAACGTAGGAATGACCTACAAACCCGTAATGTCCTTTGTTTGAATAGCGAAAAAAGACGGATGAAGATACTTCGCCTCCGATCCTGCATTGCTGACCGATAGAGGCATTTCGTATCCGGGCGCCCGAAATCTGACACCCTTTCCCAATATAAAGCGGCCCCTCCAAATAAGACCCGGCTTCCACCACAACATTTTCTTCGATATAAACAGGCCCTTTTTTGGCGTTAATCACTACAAAATCTTCGATGCAAGACCCTTGGCCGACGTAAACGTTGTTTTCATTATAAATAGCGGCGAAGGGATGTACGTCTCCTTTGACAATTCCGGGTTGATTTTTAAATTTGAAATCGCTATGAATCACATCCGAGTTAAGCGTGAATAAATCCCAGGGGTTTCGTAACATTGTGACATGATCGAGTTCTTTGGCCACACATTTGGGGCGCAAAAATCGAATTAGCGTCTGTGCGGAAGGCGCTTGCTCCAAGGCGGTTTTCATAAAATCTAGACATTTGTCGCGCAGATAGGCTGCCACAATTTGGCCTTGATACGTAAATAACAGGTCGTATTGTCCTGTATTGGCCGCTAACAATTGATAAAGCGTATCGTCCATGATGACCCTCCCGTTTATAAAAAGACAGGGTGCGCCGGTGGTGACGCTGTTGACCAAAAAACCTGGAAACCGGGATTTAACGACGGGTTTTAGATACTCTCTGCAATGAAGCGTGATGTTGCTAAATTGAAAATAGCGCGCGATTTTTTCAAAACCGCTGTCAATGCCGACTAGTAGTTCATAAGCGGGGCGTATGAAGGTGAGAGGAAGTAGACGCTCGCATTCGTCATCCTCAAATACGCATATATTGATCATTAATCGCATCATAACTAATCCATTGACCCGCGTAAAGTACAGCCTATATAA
>CAYGHZ010000046.1:0-12397 GCA_964349635.1 uncultured Candidatus Marinamargulisbacteria bacterium | reverse complement strand
CTCTATATGTACAACGGCGGCAAAACCGGCGTCCTGGCCAAGAGTCTTTACGAATAGTAAACTTTAAGCAAGATGCTCAACCCGCGCGTAGATTTTGCCTTCAAAAAGCTTTTTGGCGACGAAAAAAACAAGGATTTGTTAATGTCCTTAATCAATGCGATCGTCTCAGAAGAAGATCAGGTCAAAGATATTCGGATATTAAATCCATATACGTTTAAATCTTGGGACGGGGCCAAGCTGTCGATTTTAGATATCCGTGCCACCAACGAGTCGGGCAAACACTACAATATCGAAATGCAAATCACCGATGAATTGGTCTACGACAAACGGTCGCTCTATTATTGGTCGAAAAACTATACGGAGCAGCTAGGCGCCGGGGATGCATTTAAGGTGCTCAGAAAAACGATTGGGATTCACATTTTGAATTTCAATTTAATGGACGAGAAGGACTATCACAACACGTATTGGGTGATGAATCCAAAGAGTCAAAAACGCGCCTTCAAAGATTTTGAATTGCACACGATCGAATTGGAAAAGTTTGAGACAGATATTCACCATGTGAAAACGGCGCTGGATCGTTGGGTGACGTTCCTAAAAAAAGCACATCGATTAGAAAAATCAAAACTGCCGAAAGAGATGCGTGAAAAATCGATAGAAAAAGCGTTGGATGTGTTAACGGAACTTTATCTGACGCAAGATGAACGGGAAGTGTATGACGCCCGGTTAAAGTGGTTGCGTGACGAGGCCGCGGCCGTAGAAAAGGCCGAAATCATAGCCAGGGGCGAAGGCGTCAAAGAGGGATTTGAACAAGGTCAGAAAATTGGCATTCAAAAAGGCGAGAAGATCGGCATTCAAAAGGGCGAGAAGATTGGCATTCAAAAAGGTCAGAAGTTAGCTATTCAAGAAATAGTAAAAAAGCTAAAAGCCTCGGGCATGTCGGCTTCCGAAATCGCAAAGATAATTTAGCCCGACACCCGATACAACGCCTCGGCCTCAAGGCTAGGTAAGAATATGGACTTGGGCCCCGGATAAAAACCCCCGACTTTCTTTAATTCCACCGGCATCAGAGGAAATCCCTTAAAATCGGGGATTAAGCCATAGGACAAGGGGTGAATCAAGTATCCCGCCGCGCCCACCTGTCGCGCAAATTGAGCCGTAAACTGCGTTAATTCGTGGACAATGCGATCGCGCGTGACCGAGCAGCCGGCATACAAATGATTCATCTCATAGAAATTAGCGATCACATACGCTTTTCCGTCGGTTTCGTTTTGCGCCAGGTACAACCAATTCAACGCCGCCGCTTTATTATTGGCATCGTCGCGCACCACCATCACGGTCATCCCCACGTCCAGCAATCGCTCGACCATCGCGGGAAACATGTGCCCGTCAGGCGCCAGGCAACAGCCCACGTCCGATCCCAGAAAAATATCGGTTAACGGATAGCGAATCCACTGCCGAACGGTGAAGGAGCGCGCTTTGACCGCCTCGTTTTCCTCCTTGCGAGCCGCTTTTTCGGACCACTCGCGATATAAATTAAGATTGTCTTGTATGGCGCTCAAATGCCATTTGTGATGCGGATCGTCAATAATTTTGGCATGTTTTAATGTTCCGGCTACGGTTTCAATAGAACTCAAATCAACAGGCCGCGTATTAAGTCGCTTCGCCAGTTTTTCTCCGTCCAGTGCGAACAGTCCGACGACATCGCGTCCGCAACGGGAAAACGGACGGCCCAACGCCTCTACCCCTTGCAGCTCCGCCGCCCCGCGGATCACCGCCGCAGCGAAATTTGCCGCCGTTTGCTTCGCGTTGGCTTTTGCCGTGACGGAAAACGAATGAGTCGGCATATAATCCAAAAACGCCGTGGCGTCGATTCCCAATCGTTTCATTTCGGTTTTAACGGTTTGGTTGTGGTTCGCAACCTTACCGGCCTCGCCGGGTTGTGTGGTATCCGAAATAAACCGCCGGAACGCCGGATAGCCTTCAAAGGCGCTTTTCATCATGCCGTCAAAACGCGTTCTGTTGCGCTCCAATTGCGAAATTTTCCAATGAGATCGCCCCTTAACAAATGGCGCGACGCGTTGCGCCGGAAAAAGCCCTAAATCCGGCTCGAACCCGGTCAGACCGATGTCGCGTTTATAACTCTCCAGGCCACACCACTGTAGTTCGGATACAATATCGCAGAGCGCGCCCTGTTTCGGCAGGGCCCAGGGTTTGCCCAATCTCTTAAATGTCGAATGTAATAATAGTATTTCCCCCCATTGTTTTTGACCCTCAGCTGCGGCCAGTTCCGTACGTCGGGACATGTAAAACCGGCGCAATTTAGCGGGAGAGGGCAGGACATACAACGTCAACGTTTCCAATAGCCGTTCCAACTGGTTTGCCGTATGCGCCAGATAGCGGCCCATAAAGGGAAACGCGTTGTCGTCCATGATGCGAATTAAAGCGACGATATTGAGTTGATGTTGCTCAAGAAACCACCCAAGATCCTTCGTAAGGCCATCCATTTTTTTGAAAAAGGGAGACCAGCCTTTTTGTATAGAGTCGTCGGACGACTGGATCGCAATATGAAGCGCCTCCGGAATCACCGGGTTTCGGTTGAGCGCCATATGGCGAATCGCTTGCCATTCCGGGGTCTCCAATGCGTCCCAGACCTCAAGCGGTTCGGAGTTATTTTTTTTGGATACCAACCACGAATCAAAAAGCATCACCGTCTGTGAATGTAAAGCGCGTTCCGCGTAATCAGGATCCTGCTCGTCCGTAAACGTCATGGTATCCAGTTCGGCCCGTGCTTGTTTGGCAGACGATGCGGCCATGGCGGGGTTCAAAACGCGCAAGGAACGAAGTCGAGCAACCGCCCGGTAAGCCTCGGAATCGTCAGGCATGGCGGTGTGGCTGGGCAGCCGGGGCTTCAGCGCCTCGATATGTTTAACGACAACATCTAAATCGACCGGATGAGGGACAGTGCACAGCAAGAAAAAGACGTAGGTTAACGGGAATACGTTCCTCCACTCTTCAACAAAATCCGGCTTTTGAATATTGTTAAAGAATAACTCCGCCAAACGTTGCGTCTCCGCGTCATTTTTTTGAATCAGGCTGCGCTCCAGCGCATCGACCGTCAGGCGAGTGCCGAGGTTTTTGGCGGCACAGTCGGTGTCCTCGTTGTCAGCCTTTTGAAGAACCGATACCACTTCCCGGGTAAAAGAAAGGGTAATTTTTTCGTCTAAAAAGGCATCTCGCAGTTCATCTATTAAAAAATAGGCGACGTTTCTCAGGAATGAATACGTTCCAACAACTTCCGGAAGCTTGCTTAGCAGCGCGATTGTTTTGGCGCCCAATTCCGGCAAATCCGCCCGGCCATTGAATTCTCCCGCCCTCAAATCTAACGCCATTTGAACCATCAGATTGCGATAAAGCCGCTGATTGAGGTTTGCGGTAATGGTTCTGGGAAATTCCCGAAAGGAATGGCAGGACGGTACATCCCGCGCGGCCTGGTCAAGCCACGAAAAAAATACGGGTTCGGGATTTGGAGTCATTGCGACGACTTTTCTCATGGGACGATTTAACCAATTATCGACGCAGACCCACAAAAATTCCAACCGATACAAGAAAAGAATGTAAATATTAAAGAAGATTTGCAACAAACAGGTGAAAGCCGTCGACAATTTTCATGACAAATCCCAAAAACCAGAAAGTAGGAACGGATCCATGAAGAAAGTGTTGGCTGTTAGTTCCATTCGCATAGATAAGAGAGCTTTAAATAACCCTCATACAATTATTGAATTTTCAGAAAAAGATGCTTACGAACTCATCGGAAAGTTGACTGATGCGGAAGAGCAATCCCTGATCCGTCAAACCGGCGGAGAATTTGTCGCACGATTCCGGCAAGGAATGAAAAGGCCGAACGAAATTGCCGACGGAAAAGCCCGGGTTCGATTGGCACGTTATTGTGGCACGGGAGAGTTTTTTGCCGTTCGAAAATCTCAAACTACATTTATTGGAGCTCAAAAAGAAATATTTGAGTCGTTAAAAGACTTAAAATGCGTCGTTGTCCCGCACCATGTCGGTGTTGCGATAAATTCAAAGGGCCGTCTGACTGAATACGCCTTTATGCGGTTGTACGAGTGGGGAGACGGTGTGGATTTTTATAATCGAGTGGCTATCGCTCCGGACGAAAAACTAGTGATAACATTTTTCAGGAAATTCCTTCATGCATGTATCCAAATTCATGGGCGAGGGATCTTCCACGTGGACATCAAGCCGGAAAATTTCCTTTTCAAATCCAATGGCGAATTTGCGATCTGCGATTTTGAATTTGCGACGCGGGACTTGCTAAGTGGCCGCCTAAGGGGATCGCCAGGTTACATTGCGCCGGAGGTTGTGGAAGTGAATCAGACCAGGAAAGCTTATTCCCCGGCCCAGGCTGACGTATGGTCCGCAGGGGTGGTTGGACTGACCCACATTATGCCCGACTATCAAAATGAAAAGTGCCATGAAAAAGTAAATTTTAACCATCCGTCTCCTTATGTTGCATGGCTAAAAAATATCTCGCCGACTCTTGAACAACGGAACGAAATTTGGGCGGAGCTAGCATCCGTGATGCTGCATCCTAATCCGGCAGAGCGTCGCTCGCTCGAATGGGCGCTGAAAGAGGTCAACGACATGCCTCGGAACTCTTTCTATTCCGACGCCGAATTTAAGGTTAAATTTCGGGCACTTCCAGCCTTGCCGCCAGGGCAATAGAAGTGTAGGCAATTAAGGGTATTCATGTTATCTATCTAAGATATGTCAGACTCCCCTCTGGCCCACCGCCTCCGACCCAAAACCCTAGATAATTTCATCGGCCAATCCCACTTGGTAGGCCCCAACGGACCAATCCGAAAATTAATCGAATCTCAAAAACCGGCTAATATCATATTTTGGGGTCCGCCGGGCATCGGCAAAACCACGTTGGCGATGGTGATCAATTCCGCCTGGAAAACCGACTGGGTTCCCCTCAACGCCACGATGGCGAATATCCAAGACCTACGAAAAGTGATCGAAACCGCCAAGCAAAATACGCTATTCCAAAAAAAGATCGTGTTATTTATCGACGAGATTCATCGCTTTAGCAAAACTCAACAAGACGCGCTGCTAAGCGTTGTCGAAGATGGCACGCTGACATTGATGGGGGCCACCACGGAAAACCCGCGTTTTTCGGTGATCCCCGGCCTGATTTCTCGAGCATTGATTTTTGAGCTCCGGCCCTTGCAGGCGGACGATTTAGAAAACGTGTTGGATCAGGCCGTAAAAATTACCGGCCAATTGCTTAACCCTGATATTCGCCAACGCCTTATTTCATTTGCCGCGGGCGATGCACGAAAACTATGCAATGCCGTCGATTTGATCTGGAAATGCCTGTCTCAAAAAACCGAGATTACGTTAAACGATCTCGACGCCATTTTGCCGGAAGCGGCGCGTTCCTTAGATGACACGACGCATTATGATTTGAGTTCCGCACTCATCAAATCGATTCGCGGGTCGGATGTTAACGCCGCTCTTTATTGGCTCGCCCGATTATTGGAATCCGGTGAAGATCCGGTCTTTATCGCGCGGCGATTGGTTATCCTGGCTTCCGAAGATATCGGCAATGCCGATCCTCAAGCGTTGATCTTGTCGGTGTCCGGGATGCAGGCCACGCAGCTAATCGGCATGCCGGAAGCGCGCATTACGCTAAGCCAATTGGTTATTTATTTGGCCGCAGCCCCCAAAAATAACGCTTCTTACGCAGCGATTGAAGCAGCCTTGAAAAAAGTCCGTGACGGCGACGTTCAGCCGGTTCCGCCTTATTTGCGGACGCGACAATCCCAAGCGATGTCCGGCGAAAAATCCGATACCAGGTATCTGTATCCCCATGATTATTCCGGCGGAACGGTGAAGCAATCGTATTGGGACGAATCGGCGGTTTTTTATCAGTCATCGACATAGCTTGTTATATTAACTTATCGTAAAAGGTTTGAACAAAATTTCTTCGACTGATCAGATGATTTGCTATATTTAATTTTTTGGCAACTGAATGGGATTTTTTTTGATTTTTTTCGATAATTAAATAGCCATCAAATCCAAGGAGCCAACAAACGTGATAAACAAAAAAATAGTAGCGCAAATTAATGAACAGTTTTGGGAAGACAGAGAGCTGGCCATTCAGGCGCACCCTTTCCTTAGGTTCAGTCGCTACTCAAACGACCCGGATATCATTAAACTATTTCTTCCGGTAAGGGCAAGGGCAATCGCGGCCTCTGTCACAGCGCCGACAACCAGATCCGAAGTAGTCTCGGCCAGAAGCCGGGTTCACGTGAAGTTAGACGAGATAAAACGTACCAGAAATAGAGAGTCGATACTTGAACAACAGAACATAGCGGACGCGCTTCGCAAAAAACAACTTGAGGAAAGTAAAAAAAGATCTGCCTCCATCGCGGCCGCAGGCGGCTGGACCTCCGGCGAGCTGCCAAAGAGTCCGACCCAAGACGATATGAAAAAAATCGATCGAGCCAATGCAAAGGCGCAAGCCATTTTAGGTGTAAATTCACCGACAGGGTCGGTCAGAAGAATCGCTCCTAGCCGTACCGCTCCGACTCCCCCTTCAACTCCGCGACGGTATGCGGCCGGTCCCGATCAGATTGTTCCCCTGGCGCCCTTAGATACCACAATTGAAGAACCCGTGTTTGATGCCGTTTCCGGTTTCACGCGACTTCAACTAGGCGCCCAATCGCCCAAAAGATAAACGGATCTAGGTCAAGTTTGAAATCAGGGTTCGTTCATCCCGGACAATCGCAGCGTAAGGATTGCGCGGGTTACGTTCAATTTCCCGATCCAATCTCGCCCGATTAAAATCGAATTCTGGGAAAATACTTAAGATTTGCATCGCCGTGGTTCGCAGTGCGTTCCATCGATCGACATCAAAACCGGTAAACGCGTGACCCGAAAAGGATCGTGGATGCGCAAAGGTGCCGCCGCCTACCATGCGCTGATGGCGCAATTCGAAATAGCGATCACCCTGGACGCGCGCCAATCCAAAATCGCCAAAAACCGCTGATGTTCCAAAAATATTTTCCGCCCTAATGTCGCCCATGACCAAACCGTTTTGTTTCAATCGGGGTTCAATCCCTTCGAAAGCGGTTGTGACCTTAGCGATCCAACTCTTTGCAATTTCAGCTGCCGTCTTCTTATGGCCGTCCGCATCCGCGTTGACCAGATGCAACACATCCGGGCCGTAATTTGGCATTTCAACGGCGATAAATCGATCATCTCCCTGCACAAAGGTCGCTTTCCTTCCCGTCGACCGCGCCAATCCGTCAATGCCATGGTCGTTTAGGAAACGCACTTCGCGAAAAACGTCGAATTGAGACAACCAATCCAGGTTATTCACCTTAAAGACCTTAACGACGGTAGCAGGAAGAGGTACAACAAACGTTGCCGCACTTTGTTTACTCGCGCGGACAAGCGTCTCAATCTCCGGATCCGAGATCCATTTTTCAAAAAACCGAGGAGTGAGCGCCTGCAAACCAGAAAGTAAATCGGGATCCACAGCGCAATCTACAACCACCATCATGAAGCAAAGTTGAATCTCAAGTTTTTGATCAGGGGAAAACGTCGAATCTTCGATATGCTTATTCAAGTTTGCGGCAACGTGGGCCAAATTAAAGTCGTCGCTCAACATGTCTTCTTGGAAGGCAGATCGCGCCTCACTAAGATGCGTTTCTTTCAAAAGTACAACGCGGTCAAGTTGGCCATAGTTTGTTGCCGGTACCAGACTTGCTAATGTGAGTCCCGATTGAGCCAGCGACTGCACCAAGGAGGCCGTTCCATTCAGAATGCCGGATACAATGTCTTGCTCTGTTAACGACATGGGTGAAGGCGAACGGGACATAGAGCGTACCGACGATGGACTATAAGTTGTAAATACGTTTAGAGGGGAATGCGGCACGCTAATAATTCTAAAAATAAGCCTACCCATATGTAAGGCTAAGTCTAACAATTCTTAATCCAATGATCAATTTTGGCTAATTCACCTTCACCTTAAACGGCACGGTTTTTGTGGACGTCAGGCCCGTACTTGTCTTGGTCGCGGTAACAACCAAGTTGTGATTGTTCCCAACCTTAGAATATTTCACGCCCAGAACATAATTTTTGGAATCGATAGCCGCTTTAAACGCAACCCCCGTTTGTGATGTCACAGTAAAAATAACCCCGGTGGCTTTTAGATAGGTGGCGTTATTGATGGCAGTCGCCCCATTGGCCAGCACGTCCGGAACGGAGGGTGGAACGGTATCGATTGTAAAATGTACGGTTGTGCTGGTTTCAAATCCACCCTCTGATTTGGTTACCACAATCGTATGTGAGCCATTGGTAGCGTAGCTGCTGCCTAATTCATAAAAAGAGCCGTCGATTGTGGCGGAATAGACGGGTTCTTTTGAAACAGCCGCTACCCTAATTCCGCTTTCCGAAACGACGATAATCGTGACCGCTTGCCCGTAAATTCCTCCTTCATCCACACCCTGAACAATCGGCGATCCATCAGACGTAAGGCTAATTGTAAAATGGATCGTTGTGGAGGACGTTAGACCATTGGTCGTTTTGGTCGCGGTGACGACCAAGGTATGCTCGCCATTTTGGGAATAGCTTCCGCCCAGGTTATAAAACTCGCCATCGATAGTGGCGGAATAAACCACGTTAGATTGCGCCGAGGCGTTGATAGTCACGGCTGATGTATAGGTCTGGCCTTCGGAAACACCGGAGACGACAGGAGCGGCGGGAGGCAGCGAGTCTATCGTAAAATGTATCGTCGTGCTGGCGGACACATTATTGCTTGTCTTGGTGGCGGTTACGATCAGGGTGTGCGATCCGTTAACGGCGTAACTAGTGCCCAATGTAAATGCGGCTCCGTCGATGGTGGCACTGTACGCAACTCCCGATTCGGGGTTCGCATTGGATATGGTGATCGCGGCATCATAAACGCCCCCTTCGTCGACGCCGTCAATCAATGGTTGGTTGGGCGGCACGGCGTCAATCGTGAAGTGGACGGTGGTTGAGGCGGTTAGTCCATTCGATTTTGTGGCGGTCACAACCAGGGTGTGGCTTCCGTTGACGGCATAGCTGCTCCCCAATGGATAACTTCCACCGTCGATAGTGGCAGAGTTAACAACCCCGCTTTGTGAGGCGGCCGTGATCGTAACGGCGCTATTATAGGTCGATCCTTCGCTAACCCCCGAAACAACTGGCGCCGTTGGCGGAATCGCGATAGTGAAATGCACTGTGGCGGTAGCGGTCAATCCGTTAGACGATTTAGTCGACGTAACGACAAGGGTGTGACTGCCTTCGGTCGAATAGCCGCTGCCCAACGTATAGCTGGCTCCATCGATAGTGGCGGTAAGGGCCGCTCCGGTTGCAGTAATCGTAACAGCCGCAGAATAGGTAGTCCCTTCCGTCACTCCGGAAACGGTCGGTTGCGCTGGAGGCAACGCGTCGATCGAAAAGTGAACCGTCGCGGACGTCGTCAGGCCGTTTCCGGATTTTGTGGTAGTAACAACCAGAGTATGGTCGCCATGAACGCTGTAGGTCGTACCCAGCGTATAGGCGCTGCCGTCGATTGTGGCCGCCAGGTTTTGGCCGGTGGCAGTGATGATAACCGAATTTCCGTAAAGGGCGCCTTCCGTTACTCCGGAAACGGTCGGTTGCGCCGGCGGCACGGAATCTATCGAGAAGTGAACAGTCTTCGATGCCGTCATTCCGTTGCTAAGTTTGGTGGTAGTGACGATCAGCGTATGATCACCATTCGCGCTATAAACCGTGCCTAACGTGTAGCTAATGCCGTCAATGGTCGCCGAGAGATTTTCACCGGTGGCTGTAATCGTCACCCCGCTGGCATAGAGATTGCTTTCTGTCACGCCCGAAACGGTCGGAGTTGGGGGTGGCGTCAGGTCGAGCACGGGGATATTAATCGTAAAATGGATCGTCTTGCTTGCCGATAGCCCGTTACTCTTGGTCGTGGTGACAATCAACGTGTGAGATCCGTTACTGTCGTAGGGAGTTCCAAGGGTATACGCCGCCCCGTCAATGGTGGCCGCTAGGTTAGACCCGGTCGCCGTAATGGTGACAGCCCCAGAATAGGCAGTGCCTTCCGTTACGCCGGAAACGGTGGGCGCAGTGGGCGGAATCGCAATCGTAAAATGAACAGTCGCCGAAGACGTGAGTCCATTGCTGGATTTTGTAGCCGTAACAACCAGCGTATGGCTGCCTTCGATTGAATACAACGTGCCTAAGGTATAGTTGGCTCCGTCTATTTTTGCGGTCAGGTTCTGTCCGGTGGCCGAAATCGTCACGCCGCCGGAATAGGTAACGCCTTCGGTGATCCCGGATACCACCGGTTGATTAGGAAATACCGTGTCCAGTGTAAATTGGATCGTTGTAGACGAGGTTAATCCGGTCGTCGATTTTTTGGCTGTAACGACCAAGGCATGGTCACCATTGGCGTTATAATTTGTGCCTAATGTGTAGCTTACTCCGTCAATAGTCGCGGTCAGGTTAGACCCGGTCGCCGTAATGGTGACACCGTTGGTATAAATAGCGCCCTCGCTAACCCCAGAGACCACCGGAGAGACCGGGGGTAGGGTATCCACCGTAAAATGGATCGTTGTGGAGGCCGTCATTCGGTTAGTAGATTTGGTGGCGGTAACCACCAGAGTATGATCGCCGTTAGCATTAAAAACCGTGCCTAAAGAATAACGTTCCCCGTCGATGGTAGCCGTCACGTTGTCGCCGATGGCCGTGATCGTGACCGTATTGCCATAAATGCCGCCTTCAAGCACGCCCGAGACGATCGGGGCGTCGGGCGGCGTAATGTCCACTTTCGGAATATCGATGGTAAATGAAATCGTACGCGAAGCAGATTTGGTCGTACTATTTCGTTTGGCGACGACCGTGAGCGTATGGGCGCCGTTAGTAGTAATCAACGTGCCTAATGTGTAGGGCAACCCATCCAATAGTGCCTCGTAGGTGATATTGGTCTGAGGTGCAACGGTGGGAGAAAGACCTTCCGTGGAGGTTTGTCCATTCTGAACCCCATCAATTTGCGGCACATTCGGGGTAGCAATAGAGACCGAAATCGACAATATCTTGGTAAGAGAAAGTCCGCTTTCACTACTGATCGCTCGTATGGCGATACTGTGGGCGCCATCCCGGGCAAATACGCTGCCCAGTTCGTAAGGTTCGCCATTGATCGTGGCTGAATACTCCTCGCCACGATACGTTTGGACGCTGATCGTCACAGGATCGGTATAGGCTCCGTTGGATTCAATCCCCTGTACGATAATGGGGTGCGGAACCAGGGTAGGGTCGATGGCGCTATCGGGCGAAATAACGCGAAATGTCTTGTCACATCCCGCGGCCAAAAGCCCCAAGGCCAATAACCAAACACCAATTTTACGAACGATTTGTGAGGACACGTCTACCCCCTGGCAGAGTACACCTAACCTTTAATAAGAACGGGGTTTTGTGCGAAAAACTTGTAGGGAAAGATTAGGCTGGGTTAATTAGAGCATAGTGACAGAACTGGCTCTGCCATTTCTTGAATCCGGTGCAAGTCTACTTAATAACGACGATTAGCAACGTTTCTTCACAAGTGTTAATTGTTAGACGAACTCTTGAAGCTTGCGTCCCTTCAGGAGTAGGCTTGGTTGTTTTCAAACTAATATGAGACTAAAAATCACGTTTCGAGCCGATAATTCTATCGTTTTACCCATCCAATACAACGAAGTCGTCCAAGGCTTTCTTTACCGCAATGCGCCTGTTAGAAGGAGAAGAAATGACTGATATTATCCCGATGAAGTCTGAATTTATTTTCTATCAAGCCGATAACGGGCAGACACGTTTTCAGGTTCGTATGCAAAACGAAACCGTTTGGTTGTCGCTGAACCAATTGGCGGATTTGTTTCAGAGAGATAAGTCGGTAATCTCTAAACATATAAAAAACGTATTTGACGGGGGCGAATTAGATCAAAATTCAGTTGTTGCAAATTTTGCAACAACTGCCGCTGACGGGAAAACTTATCAGGTAGATTATTACAACTTAGATATGATCATTGCGGTAGGTTACCGCGTAAAATCACAGCGTGGCACCCAATTCCGTATTTGGGCAACGCAACGGCTAAAAGAATATCTGATCGAAGGCGTTTCTATGGATGACGAGCGATTCAAGGAAATCGGCGGCGGTGTTTACTTCGAAAAGCTGTTGGCGCGCATTCGTGATATCCGATCTTCGGAAAAAGTGTTTTGGCGCAAGGTACTGGATATTTACGCCACCAGCGTCGATTACGACCCGAAATTCGAAACGTCTCAACAATTTTTTGCAACCATCCAAAAC